>CAIUOO010000337.1 GCA_903900795.1 uncultured Gemmatimonadota bacterium
AACATGACGGCGACCGCTTCCCCGCGTCGGTTCGACGCGGCAACATCATCGGCACGCAGTTCCATCCGGAAAAGTCGAGTGCCCCCGGCGTGGCCTTTGTGCGTGAGTTCCTGCAGTTCGCCGCTTCCCTCAGGAGTGCGTCATGATCGCTGTACCCGCGGTGGATCTGCGTGGTGGCAAGTGTGTCCAGCTGGTTGGTGGAGACTACAACGACGAACGCGTGCGCCTCGATGATCCGGCGGCCGTGGCCGCTGAGTGGGTGCGCATTGGCTTCACCCGCTTGCACGTGGTCGATCTCGATGCGGCCACTGGGCGCGGACACAATCACGAGGTGATCCGCGAGATTCTGCGCGACGCCACGGTCCCGATTCAGGTCGGTGGCGGCGTGCGCGACGAATCGCGGATCGAACGCCTGCTCGACGAAGGCGCCTCGTGGGTGGTGGTCGGCACGCGCGCCATCGAGGATGAAGACTGGCGCCGTGAGATGGCGGAGCAGTTTCCCGGCCGCCTCATCATCGCGGCCGATGTGCGCGAGCGGAAAGTGGTGACGCGTGGCTGGGCCGAGACGTCGCAGATCGACGTGCTCGATTTCATGTCCGAGCTCGCGCAGCTGCCGCTGGCCGGCGTGCTGGTCACAGCCGTACATCTCGAAGGCAAGATGGCGGGCACCGATCTTCCGCTCATGGAAGATGTGGCCGAGGCGAGTCAGTGGCCGGTGTTCGCCTCGGGTGGCGTGACATCGTTGGATGAGATGCGTGCGCTCGAACACCGCGGCCTGTCGGGCGCAGTGCTCGGGATGGCGCTTTACACGGGCGCGCTCGATGCGCGCCGTCTCGCAGAGGAGTTCGGCGCATGACCGTCGTGATTCGCGAATCGAAGGAAACCCAGATCCGTCTGGCGATCACCGCCGGCACGGGTGTGGCCACCGTATCCACCGGCGACGGCTTCCTCGACCACATGCTGGTGGCGTTTGCGCGCTACGCCGGCGTGGACCTGAGCGTGCAGGCCACCGGCGACATGCGCCATCATCTCGTTGAAGACGTGGCTATCACGCTCGGCCAGGCAGTCGCGGCCTTCGCCCCGGCCGGCTGCGCGCGTTATGGCGAACGCACGGTGCCGATGGACGACGCACTGGTACAGGTCGTGCTCGATATCGGTGGCCGTCCGTACTACGAGGGCAAGCTGCCGTCGAATTTGTACGAACACTTCCTGCGGTCGTTTGCCGACAACGCCAAGGCCACGCTGCACGTGCGCGTGATCCGCGGCGTCGACAAGCACCACATCGTCGAGGCGGCCATCAAGGGGCTGGGCTTCGCGCTGCGTGAAGCGCTGGTGGAAACGGGCGCCGTGTTCAGCACGAAGGGCAGCGTGCGTCTCGAAATCACGGACTCGTGATCGCATGCTGACGCGACGGGTGATCGTGTGCCTGGATGTGAAGGGTGCACGGGTAGTGAAGGGTGTGCAGTTCGAAGGGCTTCGCGATGTGGGGGATCCGGTGGCGCTGTCGGCGCGGTACGAACGCGAAGGCGCCGATGAAATCACCTTTCTCGATATCTCGGCCAGCGCCGAAGAGCGCGCCACGCTGCTCGATGTAGCGCGTCGCACCGCCGAACGGCTGTTCATTCCGCTCACCATTGGCGGCGGTGTGCGCACCGCGGACGACGTGGCGCGCGCGTTGCGGGCCGGCGCCGACAAGGTGTCGATGAACTCGGCCATCGTGACGCGGCCGGAGTTGCTCACGGAAGCCGCCGACCGGTTCGGCGCCCAGTGCGTGGTGGCCAGCATCGATGCCAAGCGCAACGCAAACGGTGTGTATAAAGTGTGGGTGAAGGGCGGGCGCGAAGAAACGTCGCTCGAGGCCGTGGCGTGGGCGCAGGAATGCGTGGCCCGGGGCGCCGGCGAGATCCTGCTCACGTCGATCGACCGCGACGGGGCGCGTACCGGATACGACCTCGGCATCACGCGCGCCGTGGCCGACGCCGTGCATGTGCCGGTGATCGCCTCGGGCGGCGCCGGCGTGGCGCAGGATCTGGTCGATGGCATCGTGCTGGGCCGCGCTGACGCGGTGTTGGTAGCGGGCATCCTGCACGACGGCGTCACCACGATACAGGCGCTCAAGCAGGTCATGCGCACGGCGGGACTTCCCGTGCGCGTGACGACCGCGAGCGCGGCCGCATGACACGTTCGTCATTACGCGCCGAGAGCCCCGCGGTGCTGCTGCACGCAGCGGCGGAAGTAGCGCAGTACGCGGCGGGCATCGCGATGCAGTGGTATCGCACCGACGTGAACGTGGAGATCAAAGGCGACGGATCGCCGGTTACGATCGCCGATCGCGAGGCGGAGCGCGCGGCACGGGCGTGGCTGGCCAAACGGTTCCCGCACGACGGCGTGTTCGGCGAGGAACTCGACGACGAGCGCGGCGATGCGCCGCGGCGCTGGATTCTCGATCCCATCGATGGCACGAAGGCGTTCGTGCGTGGCGTACCGCTGTGGGGCACGCTCGTGGCCTGCTGCGAGGGCGACACGGTGATCGCCGGAGCGGCCTGTTATCCCGCCGTGCAGGAAACCGTGGCCGCCGCGCTCGGTGAAGGCTGCTGGTGGAACGGATCGCGCGCCTCGGTCTCGGGCGTGACGCAACTGCGCGAAGCCACCACGTTGATCACCGACGACCGGTTCCTCGAGCGCCCGCATCGGCGCGCAAAGTGGCATGCGTTGTCGTCGGAGGCCGCTGTGGCACGCACCTGGGGCGACTGCTACGGCTACCTGCTGGTCGCCACCGGCCGCGCGGAGGCCATGATCGACGATATCGTCAATCCGTGGGACGCTGCCGCGATGTATCCGCTGATCACCGAAGCCGGGGGCCGCTTTACCGACTGGCGCGGTCGTGATACCGCATTCGGCGGCGACGTGATCGCCACCAATGCCGCGCTGGGCAACCTCGTTCGACCCTATCTGGTCGAGCCTCTTGATCCCGCTGCTGGAGTATCCCCATGAGTGCCCCCGTGCGTGCCATCGCTTTCGATCTCGACCAGCTCGACTTCACGAAGAGCGGCGGACTGGTGACGATCATCACGCAGGATGTGGCCACCGGTGCCGTGCTGATGGTGGCGCATGCGGACCGCGAGGCGCTGGAGCACACGCTGCGCACCGGCGAGATGCACTACCGGTCACGGTCTCGCGGCCTGTGGCACAAGGGTGGTACGAGCGGCAACGTGCAGCGCGTCGTGTCGCTCACGGCCGACTGCGATGCCGACGCCATTCTCGCGCGCGTGGCGCCGGCCGGCCCCGCCTGCCACAACGGAACGACCTCGTGTTTTCGCGACGAGGCCATGCAGGCCGACGTGTTCGCTACGCTCGACGCCACGATCACCTCGCGTATGCAACACCGCGATGAGACGACCACGAGCTACACGCAACGACTGCTTGGCGACCGTAATCTTCGCTTGAAGAAACTCGGCGAAGAAGCCGTCGAGTTGGCGACGGCGTGCGTGGATGGCGACGTGGAACGCGCGACCGAAGAGACCGCAGACCTGCTCTATCACGCGCTGGTGGCGCTGCGGGCCGTGGGCGGTTCATTGGATGGTGTCCGCGCCGTCCTTGCGGGCCGCGCGAAGTAGATGATTCTCTCCTTCCTTCTCTGAGTGTCCTGATGATGCCTCGCGTGTTCGCTGGAGTACGGCGCCATGCAGCGCTGCTGCCTGTGCTGCCTTTGCTTTTCGCCGGCCGGGTCGCGCTGGCACAGAACGCCGAGTCAGTCGATCTGGCGGCGGTCTCTAAGATCCGCGCCGAAGCCTTCGAGCATTCGCAGGTCATGACGATGATGTCGTGGCTGACCGATGTGCATGGACCACGCCTCACAGGATCGCCGATCACGCGGCGGGCGGCGGACTACACCGTGCAGCAGATGCAGTCGTGGGGGCTCAGCAACCCGCGCATCGAACCGTGGGGCACATTCGGCCGTGGCTGGGTGAACGAGAAGTTCTACGCGCAGGTGACGTCGCCGGTGCCGTTTGCGGTGATCGGTTACCCGCAGGCGTGGACGCCTGGCACCGACGGATTGGTGAGGAGCCAGATCGTGTACGTGCGCATCGACGGCGACGCCGACTTCGAGAAATACCGCGGCAAGCTGGCCGGCAAGCTGGTGATGCTCGCCCCGATGCGTGAGGTCGCCCCCCGCTTCGAACCGCTGGCGGCGCGACGCACGGAAGCCGATCTCGCCAAATTGGAAGCCGCACCGATGCCGGCGCCCACCGCGATGGGCCCACGCGCGTCGGCCGCGCGCACCGCCGCCGACAGCGCCGCCATGCGACAGCAGGAGGCGATGCGCGCGACGCAGGCAACCGCCGTACGCCGCATGGCGTTCATTGCCGACGAGAAGGTGGCCGCCGTGATCGAGCCCGGCCGGGGAGACGGCGGCACCGTGTTCACGAACAACGGGCAGTCGCGCGACCCCAGGACGCCGTACGGCACACCGCTCATCGTCGTCGCCATCGAGCATTACGGTCGCATGTTGCGCACCGTCGAGAAGGGCGTGCCGGTCGAGATGGAGCTCGACGTGCGCAACCGCTTCTACGATGACGATCTCACGTCGTTTAACATCATCGCCGAGATTCCGGGCACCGATCCGAAGCTCAAGGACGAAGTGGTGATGCTCGGTGCGCACTTCGATTCGTGGCATGCAGGCACCGGCGCCACCGACAATGCCGCCGGTTCGGCCGCGATGCTGGAGGCGATGCGCGTGCTCAAGGCATCCGGGCTCAAGCCCAAGCGCACGATTCGCATTGCGCTCTGGACCGGCGAGGAACAGGGGCTGCTGGGTTCACGCGCCTACGTCCGGCAGCAATTCGGCACGCGCGACTCGTTGACCGACGCCGGCAAGAAGCTGTCGGTGTATTTCAATCTCGACAACGGTACCGGTGCGATTCGCGGCGTCTTTCAGCAGGGCAACACCGAGGCGGGGCCGATCTTCAAGTCGTGGATGAAACCCTTCGAAGACAAAGGCGTGAAGGCGGCCACGTTGTCGAACACCGGCGGCACCGACCATCTCGCCTTCGACGGTATTGGCATTCCCGGCTTCCAGTTCATTCAGGACGAGGTGGAGTACGGCACCCGCACCCACCACTCGAACATGGATACCTACGAGCGGGTGCAGGATGCCGACATGAAGCTCAACGCCGCCGTGATCGCATCATTCGTGTATCATGCCGCGAATCGCCCGGCGCTCTTTCCGCGCAAGCCGGCTGCTACCGCACCACGGTCATAAGCTGCGTTCCCACCCATTGTTCTCCTGACGCCAGGAGCACCGGAGGCCGCACCACAGCGGCCTCCACGCACACCATGTGCCGCTCGTCGCCGTCGGCGAAATCCGCCCGCGTGCGCGTGCCCTCCGCCCCAGGATTCCACACTACCGTTTCGGAAAATCCGCGCTTCTCGATGCGCAGCGTCCGATTCGGCTCACGCATCTCGATGACATCAGGTGTCGCGTAGTACACGCGATCGAGATGTCCTTCGATGGGCAGCACGTCGCCTGCGTCGTCGAACTCGTCGCCGTTGCAGAGGGCATCGCGATAGCGGCAGCCCGACAACCCGCTCACGTGTGTGGCGTACGCGTTCTCGACCGAGAAATACGGATGCAGCGCGGCGGTGAAGCTGATGGGTTGCGTATCGGTGTTGGTGACGGTGAGCTGCACCGTCAGCGTGGCGGCGGCCACGTGCACCGACAGGTCGGCACAGAACGCGTAAGGCCAGGCCGCACGCGAATTCTCGGTGTCGGTCAGCCGCAACACCACGCGCATACCGCCGTCGATCTCCTCCTCACGCACCACGGTCCATCGGCTTAACCGCGCAAACCCGTGATGACCGGTCGGGCCGAATGCGCCGAATTGTGGAAAGCAGACGGGAATGCCGCCACGGATCGAGCAGCCCGGACCGTACTGCGCCTCGCGGCTCACGAAGAGTCGGTCGACGGTCGATCGTGCCGGAATCCACGACGTCACATGCGCGCCGTCGAGGTAGACCCGCGCGAACGCGCCATCCGGTGCCGTCAGCTCGATCGACGGCGCGGCGTGCGCGCGGCGCACCGCGTCGTCACGACGGGAGGAGGTATTCGACATGAGAGACAGGGTAGAGTCGTGCAAGGAGGACACCCAGAGCGCACGCCGAGGGAGGACACCGAGATCGCTCAGGGCGTCGTTGCTGGCGTCATGATATATCCCTCACGCCAGCTTCCGTCGAGGCGGATCGGTGGCGCACCGGCCAAGTGCACCCGCTCAGTCCGACCGGACGCCCACCATGCACCGGCGATACCACCCACGACGGCCTGCAATTGATCATGGGTGCGCACCTGCTCGAGGGTGATGCCGGTGCGCGCCTGCAACCGGGCGCTGGCATCCTGCACATCGGCCACCGACGCGCGTCCCTTGGCCATCAGCGGCGAAAGGCCCAAGGCCCGCCAGCCGGCGGTGGGAAAGCTCTCGGTGACCACGCGGGCCTGCGGGAGAGCCTCCGGATCTCCCAGCAGCGCCCAGTCGGTGGACCCGAGCAACGCGTCGAACAGCGCGATGGAGAAGGTCGTGAAGCCGAGGTAAGTGCGCGGCTTCACGCCATCGGGCGGAAGTCCGGTCTTGCCGGGCGCGCGCACCGCCCGCTCGCTCAGACGACAGTGCGGCGAGTCGGTATGCGGCGAACGCCAGCCCAACGGGCCGTCGATGCAGAGACAGCGTACGTCATGAGCCTCGACCATCTCGCGCAGCCAGATGGAGAGCGCCGTGACCGACGGGCGTCCGATGAGCGGCACGTCGAGCGCCCGCGCCGCCAGCGACTCCGCAGGCCCGCGGTTGTCGCAGGTCACCAGTGCGACACCGATGTCACGGTAGTTCACGTACGCGAGATCGACCGAGAGGGCGACCCCGCGCGGATACACGGTGCGCCGCGAGGCCGTCAGAAGCGCAGCATCCGCGCCGGCGTCACCTTGGAGGGATCGCCAACATACGCCCACCGCACCTTGCTCATGTACGTGCGGGCGGCCTGCTGAATCTGGTCGGGCGTGACCGCGCGGAGCTCTTCGACGAACTGTGCGGCACGACGGAAATCGCCCTGATACAACTCGGCGCGCGCCAGCATGTTCGCCTGGTCGGCGTTCGTTTCGTTGTCGAGGAAGTACGTGACAATGAACTGCTGCACCAGCCGATCGAGGCCGTCTTCGGTAATCGTGCCGTCGCGCAGCGACGTAATCTGCTGCTGCATGATCGTGAGCACTTCATCGGGCTGCGTCGTGGTGACGTACAGCCCACCCAGCGAGAAGGCCCGCTCCACGAAGGGCGCATTCACGGAATACGTGAGATTGCGACGGCCACGCACTTCCGCGAACAACCGGCCACTGAGCACAGCACAGGCGAGTCGCAGCGCCGGATAGTCCTTGCTGGTGGCCTTCGGCCCATGGAAGTAGCCCTGCAGATAGTTCGTAGGCAACGTGCGCTTTTCTACGACATACGCGCTCGGCAAGTCCGCCGGCGGATCTGGCAGGGTCCACACATAATTACCCTTCGGCATACGTCCCAGTGTTTCGCGCACCAGCTTCTCCACCTTGGTGCGCGACACGTTGCCGACCACGACCAGCATCATGCGCGACGTCACGAACTGCGACGCGTGATAGGACTTGAGCGCGGACGTACTGATCGAGGTTAACGACTCCTCGGTGCCCGTGGGCTCGAGCGCATACGGATGGCCGGAGAACGCGATGCTGTCGGCGAGATAGTCGAGCAATGCGTCGGGGCTATCCTTGCGCTGACGGGTGGCCGTGATGAACTGCTCGCGCACCAGCTCCACTTCAGCCGGATCGAGACGTGGTGCCATGACCCGATCGGCGAGAATGGCCCATGTGCTATCGAGGCCGGTGGTCGTCGCGCGCAAGCTGATCGTGGTCCAGTCGGCATTCGCACCCACGCCGATCACGCTGCCCAGGCGCGCCATCTTCGTGCGCAGCACATCGCGCGGATACTTTGCCGTGCCGCGTTCGCTCGCTTCCAGCAGCAGTGTCTCTATCCCTTGCGTGCGCGTCGCGAGCTGACGCGTACCCCCCAACAGATACAGGTTGGCCGCCACCACGTTGTTGGCACTGACGCGACGCAGAATCACGGGAATGCCTGCGACCTCGAACTTCGACGTGAGCGTATCGGTCGGCGAGGTGATCGCCGGCGAGCGCTCCACGGGCTTACGAGCTGCCGCCTTGGCCGGTGCTTTCGCCACGGGCTTCTTCACCACGCCCTGCGCCGACAGCGCTCCCGCCGAGCACACCATCACCGCCGAAAGCAGAACCCCGTACCCCATACCCCGTACTCCATACTGTTTGTTCACGGCCGCACCACCGGACGCAGCGCCGGCGTCAGCAATTCCTTTTCCATCAGACCGATCGCGCGGCGCGCGTCACTGGAGAGCAACACGCTCGTCACACGCGGCTTGCCCGCAATGTACGTCGCGGTGTATCGCAGAAGGTCGGTGATGCGCTGCTGGGCCATGGTGTCCGTGTAGCCGATGAAGTAGTCGAGATTGGAGACGCTCCACCAGAAGCCGATCGTGTGCGCGATCTCCGACGCCTTTTCGATGCCGAACGCGCTTGAAACGGTGCGCTGCGCCTTGACTGCTTCCAGTTCGCGCGTGGTGACGTAGGTGGGATCGGTAAAGCGCGCAATCTCACGCTCCAATGCCGCCATCGCCGCGCGATACTTGTCTGGCGTGGTCTGGCCGCTGATCGAAATCGGGCCGGTCTGATTCAACGTGTAGTAGTTCACGCCGACGCCCTGCCACAGGCCGGTATCGACGAGATTTTTCTGAAACGTCGACCCCGGCGTGTTGAGCACGTCGCTGAACACGTCGGCCGCGAAGGTTGCGCCCGGATCCTTCCCGACGCTCGGCCCTTGCCACTGGATCAGCACGGCCACGGCGTTGATCGGTTCTTCGCTGATGTGCGCCTTGTTGCCATCGAGCGCGGGAATGGGCGGGATGGGATCCGCCTTGAACGGATCCTCACCACGCGGCCACGAGCCGAACACCTGCTCGGCCAGCACGAACACCTGCTCCGGATCGACATCGCCGGTCACGATCAGGGCGCTGTTGTTCGGCACGTAGTATTTTCGCTGAATCTCGCGCATCTGCGCCGGTGTCACGTTGGCGATCACCGTCCGATCGCCGATCGTGTTCTTGCGACTGAACTGTCCGGGGTACAACAACTCGGTGGCCTTTTGCTGAAAGGCGAAACCTGGCTGCGCCTCGTTACGATCGTACTCGCCCAGCACGACTTCCTTCTCGCGCTTGAGTTCATCGTCGCGAAAGGTCGGATTGATCAGCGCGCTGGCCAGGAAGCGCAGACCACCGGCCACCGAGTCGGCGGGCAACGTGAGATAGTAGTTCACGCGCTCTTCCTGCGTCGTGCCGTTGAACACCGCCCCCAGTTCGGCGGCGCGATCGTTGAACGCCTCGGCGTCGGGCAGATCCTTGTTGGCCTTGAAGAACATGTGTTCGTACATGTGCGCCAGGCCGGCGTATTCGGGGCTCTGCGTAAAGGCGCCGTTCCGCACGTTGATCTCGAGCGTCGCGATGGGGACGCCGTGGTTCTCCACGACGATCACTTCCATGCCATTCGCGAGCACCTTGCGGCGCACCACCTTGGTCAGCTCGGCACGGGACTGCGCTGATAACAGCTGGGGCGCTGCCACAGGGATGGCCAGCGCAAGCAGCGCGGCGGTGACAAGGTGCCGGAGGGACGGCCGGGCGCCGAAGGGTGCGGGCATGCGACGTCGGAAGAGGAAGGGGCGGACCGTATCACCTGAACAATGGCGCACGGACCCACTCCGGGGGAATCTTTCGGCATGACTCCCACCCAGATCGCCGACGCACTGGTCGCGGCATCCGCGCGCACGCTCGATCGCCGCCGCCTGCACCTCAGTGCACCGCTCGCGCCGTTCACGACGTTCCGCATCGGTGGTCCGGCCGACGTGCTCTTCGAGGCACAGACCGCCGATGAGCTGGCCACGGCCGTTTCGGCCGCCACGAGGGCGGGAATTCCCTGGTTCGTGCTGGGGCTGGGCGCGAATGTCCTGATCAGCGATCGCGGCATCCGTGGTCTCGTGATCCGGAATGCGGCGGCCGCCCACACGATCTCCTCGGACGGGGTTGTGTGGACGGAGAGCGGCGCGGTGATGCAGGATCTGGTACTCGACACCGTGCGCGCCGGCTGGTCTGGGCTCGAGCACTATATCGGTATTCCGAGCACCGTGGGCGGGGCCCTCTGGCAGAACCTGCACTTTCTGTCGCCGGCCCCCGAGCGCGAGCGGACGATGTTCATCGCCGAAGTGTTCGAGTCGTGCGAGATCCTGGCCGAGGAGGGCGATCGTCGGGTGGTCGATGCCGGGTACGTCAAATTCGGCTACGACGACACCGTGTTTCACCATCGGCGCGACGTCGTGCTGAGTGCCACGTTCCGGCTCACCAAGGCCGATCCGGCCCGGCTGCACCAGATCCTGCAGGAAAACCTCTCCTGGCGCGGCTCCCGGCACCCATGGCTGCAGGTGCATCCCAGCGCCGGCTCGATCTTCAAGAAGATCGAGGGCGTAGGCGCCGGTCGTCTGATCGACCAGTGCGGACTCAAGGGATTCCGGGTGGGCGACGCCCAGATTTCGCACATCCACGCCAACATCCTGGTCAATCTCGGGCATGCCACCGCCGCCGACGTACGGGCACTGGTGGCGCATGCGCAGGCGGCGGTCAAGGAACGATTCGGCTACGAACTACAGCCCGAAGTCGGCTTTATCGGGGAGTTCTAGCGCCGTTCTCTGCGTGCTCGGCGCTCTCTGCGCCTCCGCGTGATCTGTTCGCGGCCGTTGGCTTGGGAACCGATCACGCGGAGAGGCAGAGGGCGCAGAGAGCGCAGAGGAAACGAAACAGGGGGAACAGTGTCGAAACGCACATGAGGGATCGTCCGTAGCCTATTGGACACACCCTGGTTGCTCCCCCCGAATCCCTCCCCGACGTGCTCCGTCGTTTCTTCGAAATTGCTGTCTTGGTCGCGTTAGGCTTCTCCGCCGCAACACCCGCCGCCGCCCAGCAGGTGGACGTGATCCGCGGCCGGATCACCGGCACCGAGAATGAGCCGCTCGACAATGTGGCGGTGGTGGTCACGTCAATCTCCGGCAACGTGAACCGTACCGCGCGCACCGATCGCACCGGCCGCTTCACCGTGACCTTCCCCGGCGGCGACGGCGACTACATGGTCACCGTGACCGCGCTCGGCTACGGCGTGAAGCGCTTTGAACTCAAGCGCGGCGCCGACGAAGACATCCTCATCGCCGACGCCAAACTCTCAAAGGTCGGTGCAGTGCTCGACGCGGTGAAGGTGACCGCCGCGCGCGAGAAGGTGTCGCGCAACGACGTGCAACAGGATGTCGGCGGCACCGAACGGGTGATTCAGAACAACAACGCGCTGCCCCCCGACCAGATGGGGGATCTCGCGGCGATGGCTGCGACGCTGCCGGGTGTGCAGCTGGTGCCCGGGCAGGATGGCGGTGCCAACGGCTTCTCGGTGCTGGGGCTCGGCGCCGACCAGAACAACACCACGCTCAACGGCATGATGTTCGGCGGCGCCGGATTGCCGCGTGATGCCAGCGTACTCAGCTCCCTTATCACGTCACCCTATGACGTGTCGCGCGGTGGATTCTCCGGCGGTCAGTTCAGCCTGCGTACACGTCCCGGTTCGAATTTCATTGGGCGGGGGCTGAGCTTCGTGGGCGATGCCCCGTCGCTGCAGTGGAGCGATGCGGCGGCGCGCGCGAATGGGCAGGAGTACACCAACGGCTCGCTGGGCGGGTCGGTGTCGGGCCCGCTCATTTTCGACAAGGCGTTCTACAACGTGTCCTTTCAGCTCGGCCGTCGCAGCAATGACCTGCAGACGCTGCTGAACACGTCGAGCACCGGATTGCAGGCGTCGGGCGTGGCGGCCGATTCCGTGCAGCGTCTGGTTGGCATTCTGCAGAATGCGAAGGTCCCGATCGGTTACAGCGGACTGCCCTCGAGCCGCCTGGGCGATCAGGGTTCGGTGTTCGGGGCCATCGACTTTACGCCGCCATCGAGCACGAGCGGCGCCGCGTACAACCTCACGTTCAATGGTAACTGGAACCATCAGAATCCCGCGTCGCCGCTGAGCACGGGGCTGCCGACCACCAGCGGCGAGCGCACGTCGCTGAGCGGTGGCGTTCAAGGACGCCACAGCGGCTACGTCATGCTGCGCGGCATCGGCATCCTCACCGAATCGTCGGCCGGCGTGAGCGCCTCCGCGAACGACGGCTCGCCGTACATGGATCTGCCGGGCGGGCGCGTGCGAGTGAACTCAAACTTCGCCGACGGCACGAACGGCGTGCAGAGTCTCGCCTTCGGCGGCAATCAGTTTCTCGGCACCTCGCAAACATCGAACAGCCTGTCGGCGATGAACACGCTGTCGTGGTTCAGCGCCAACAACAAGCACCGGCTCAAGCTGGGCACGGAAGTGCGGCGCGATGGATCGTCGCAGGATCAGACGGTGAACCGGCTAGGCACGTTCGCCTACAACGCGTTGGGCGATCTGCAGGCGGGCATTCCGATCTCATTCACGCGCACGCTCTCCCCGCGCGAGCGCAATTCCAGCATGCTGGTGGGCGCGATCTCGCTCGGTGATTCGTACCGGCGCACCAACCGCCTGCAGTTCCAGTACGGTGTGCGCGTGGACGCCAACCAGTATCTCGATGCACCCGCACGCAACACGGCGGTGGAGCGACTGCTCGGTGTGCGCAACGATGTCGTGCCCAATGGCGTGTTCGTGAGCCCGCGCGTGGGCTTCTCGTGGCAGTACGGCACGGGCCCGCAGATCGGCGCCTTCGATGGCGCGTTCCGTGGTCCGCGCGCGGTGGTGCGCGGCGGCATCGGTGTGTTTCAGAACACGCCGCAGGCCACGCTCATCGGCTCGGCCATCGACAACACTGGGCTGTCCAGCGCGATTCAGCAGCTCGCCTGCGTGGGGCCGGCCACGCCGATTCCCGACTGGAACGCGTATGGCAATCCGGCCCGGATTCCCACGCGCTGCGCCGATGGCAGCACGGGCACGGTGTTCTCGAATGGCGCCCCGAACGTGACGCTCTTCGCAAAGGACTACGCCGCACCCAGCAGCTTGCGGTCGAACCTGAGCTGGTCGGGGCCGGTGCTCTGGAACCACATCAATGCCAGCTTCGACGCCACATACTCACTCAACACGCGGCAGTCGAGCTTCGTGGATCGCAACTTCGCCGGACTGCAGCGTTTCACGCTCGACAACGAAGCCAGTCGTCCGGTGTACGTGCTTCCCAGCAGCATCGTGCCGCTCACCGGTGCCATCGCCGCCGGTGACGGCCGTGTGGCCACGCCGTTTCAGCGTGTCACGGAGCAGCGCAGCGATATCAACTCGCGCAGCGCGCAAGGCAGTGTACGCCTGTCGCCAACGAACTTCAGCACAAACTTCAGCTGGAGCATGAGCTACACGTATTCCAACGTGCGCGAGCAGTTCCGCGGCTTTACCAGCACGGCGGGCGATCCGCTGGCGGTGAACTGGTCACGCTCCACGTTCGATTCGCGCCACCAGATTACGTACAACCTGAGCTACAACGCGTTCGACTTCATTCGGCTGGGCTGGTTCGGCCAGTTCCGTTCGGGCACGCCGTTCACCCCCACCATCGGTGGCGACGTGAACGGCGACGGCTTCGGCAACGATCGCGCGTTCGTGTTCAACCCGGCGTCGAGCGATGCGACGACGGCGGCCGGCATGCAGGCGCTGTTGACCAGCGGCTCTCGGGTGGCGCGCGAGTGCCTGTCGTCGCAGCTCGGTACGCTGGCCGCCCGCAACAGCTGCCAGGGCCCATGGGTGAGCTCGGCCAACCTGTCGATCTCGTTCAACCCGATCAAGCTGCGCCTGCCGCAGCGCGCCAACCTCTCGTTCAACGTGTCCAATCCGCTCGGCGCTGCCGACCTGATGCTGCACGGCCAGAACAACCTGCGCGGCTGGGGACAGCAGCCGTTCCTTGATCAGTCGCTGCTGTACGTGCGCGGCTTCAATCCAGCCACCAAGCGCTACACGTACGAAGTGAATCAGCGCTTCGGCGCCACCAACCCGCAGTTCAACAGCTTCCGCACCCCGGTCACGATCACGGCGCAGCTGCGCTATGACATCGGCCCCACGCGCGAGCGTCAAGTGCTCACGCAGTCGCTCGACCGCGGCCGTCGCACCACGGGCACGAAGGCGGGCGAGGCGATGATCAAGGCGCAGTTCGGCAACGGCGGTGTGCCGAATCCGCTGGCGACGATCCTGCGCGATCAGGACACGCTCAAACTGTCGTCGGATCAGGCCGATAGTCTGGCCACGATGAACCGCCGCTACACGGTGCGTTTGGATTCCATCTGGGCGCCGATCTCGAAGCGGTTCGCCGACCTGCCCGAGCGGTACGAGCACGACGACATTTACGCGCAGTACGT
>CAIUOO010000338.1 GCA_903900795.1 uncultured Gemmatimonadota bacterium
ACCCCTTGAACCTTCGGCATCAACGACTCTGACCCCTTGAAGACCGAACGGGCTACCTTGGAGGTGCATATTCGTCGGTGCAACGCTCGCGCCGTCGCCACGTGGTTCGTGTGTCGCCGATCAACGTCCGCGTAACCCGCTTCCCTCTCCCAGCCGCCATGCACGCTATTTTCTGCGCCCCGTCCCGCTACACGCAGGGGCCCGACGCCACGCGGTCGCTCGGGGCCGAACTCGCCACGCTGCGACTGCAGGGGCCCGTGCTCGTGGTCACGAGTCGGTCGCCGCGCGCGCGGCTGGAGCCCACGTGGCACGCGTCGCTCAGTGCCGCCGGCTACGCGATGCATGTCCATGAGGTCGTCGGCGAGTGCACGCACGCGGAGATCGCGCGCATTGTGGCGGCGACGGCCGCGGGGTCTGGTGTGATCGTGGGGGCCGGCGGCGGCAAGGTGATCGATGCCGCTCGTGCGGCGGCGATGCAGCTGCAACGACCGTTCGTGAGTTGCCCGACGATCGCGTCCACCGATGCACCGTGCAGCGCCATCTCGGTGGTGTACAGCGAAGCGGGCGTGGTGGTCGAGATTCTGGTGCATCCGCTCAACCCGGTGCTGGTGCTGGTGGATTCCCGCGTCATTGCCGAGGCGCCGGTGCGCCTGCTGGTGGCGGGAATGGGCGACGCGCTCTCCACGATGTTCGAAGCGCGCGCCTGCATGGCCGCCAATAAACCGAACACGCGGGGCGGTGCCGGAACACGCAGTGCGCTTGCGCTGGCAGAGCTGTGCTATCGCACGCTCCTGGCCGACGGCGTGGCCGCGCTGGCGGCGGCGCGCGCGCACGAGGTCACACCGGCGCTCGAGCGCATCATCGAAGCCAACACGTTGCTCTCCGGACTGGGCTTCGAGTCGGCTGGACTCGCGGCGGCGCACGCGGTGCACAACGGGCTCACGGTGGCCCCCGGCACGCACGATTATTTGCACGGCGAAAAGGTGGCCTTCGGCGTGCTGGTCCAGTTGCAGCTCGAGGGGGCTGACCCGGCGCTGGTGCACGAGGTGATCACCTTCTGCCGCGCGGTGGGGCTCCCCACCACGTTGGCCGGGATCGGCTGCGCCGACCTGTCTGACGCATTGCTGCAGCAGATCGCCGCGCGCGCCGTGATCGCGGGCGAGTCGATCCATAACGAGCCGTTCGCCGTGACGGCCGATCTCGTCAGTGCCGCGATCCGTGCGGCCGATGCGGCGGGTCGGGGATACACCTGACCACTGTGGCGTTCGGGTCAGTTCAAGGGGGCCAGACCAGCGGAGCGCCGGTCAGCGAGCACGCAGCAAGCTCCGCACCTTCCGAACAACGCGTGACCACATCCACTTGTCGTCGAGTGAAGGTACCCCTTTTATCCGATGCACGTCGATGACCGCACTTTTCGCGCGGAGAACGATACGCGGGGCGAACGGCAGTGCCCAACCCTCTGGATACAGGAATCCCGGGTCTAACAGATGCACGTTCGTGCCATTGGCCCGCGCTTGGTCGATATAGGCGTTCCAGTGGCTCTCGTCGTGCCACAGCGCCAGCACGCCCTGGTCGATGTCGTCCTCGATACGCTGCCGCAGCGTCTCGCAAACGGCCAGAAACGCCGAAGTGCTGCCGCCCATGAGTCCTCCTGCGACGTACACGGAGCCGCGCTGCACGCACGCGGCAGACTGGCTCCGGCGCTCATATGTGAACTGCTCGGGCTCCTTGTCGTAGAAGCCGGGATGCCGGCATGCGACCAACTCCGCCGCGTTGCCGAATAGTTCAACAGCATTCACCGGCGCATGGAACTCGCAGTTGGCATTAAAGAAGATGACCTTATCAAAGCCCTGAAGCTGAGCACGTGAACGCAGGAGCATGCGGAAGCGATACAGGGTGTTCATCGGCCAGCCGAGGTTGTCTTGAGGGATCACGACATCCGCCCCCGGAAACCGCACCGCGTCTTGATCGGAGAACACGAAATAGCGGACGTGCTCGCCGAGCAGCAGGTGCTGCGCGGCGGACTCACGGAAGCGCTGCCAGAAACGCCAGTACTCGCCGGTGCAGATGTAGAGAACGGCAATGTTCACGAGGATGCCCTCATCAAGATTGCGGCGCAGCGGGGCGCAGCGCTCTGAACGGTTGATCACGAGAGCGTCTTGCGCAAGGCGTTCGCGATCTTGGAATGGGGTGCGTGGTTCAATCAGGAGCAGGTGCTGGAACCGCTGGGATATGTTCCGTCGCGGGAGTTTGACGCGTAGTATACGGCCACTGCGAACACCCACACGCCCGCGGGTGTCCGCAACTCAACCAGTCTCCTGAAAACGCAGCGCCTTTAAACATGCCGTTTCGGCTGAGCGTGATCATTCCCACGTATAACCGAGCGTCGCTAGTACGGGCCGCTGTGGACTCGGCGCTCCGGCAGTCAGTCCCACCCTACGAGGTGCTGGTCTGCGATGACGGCTCCACGGACGACACCGCTGCACTTCTGCGGCAGCTGTTTGCTGATGTCCCGCAGGTCAAGGTCTTGTCG
>CAIUOO010000339.1 GCA_903900795.1 uncultured Gemmatimonadota bacterium
GATGTTGATGACCATGCGTCGGCTGGGCGAAGGTGAGCGGCATGTGCGCAGTGGCGTGTGGGGTGGATTGCGTCCCACGTTCATGCTGGGGCGCACGCTGCGCGGCAAGACGCTCGGTATCGTGGGTTACGGTCGCATCGGTCGTGCGGTGGCGCGTCGGGCCGCGGCCGCATTCGACATGAAGATCATCTATCATGCGCCGCGTGATCCGCGCATCGATGATCCCGCCACGGCGGGGCCGGCTGGCGCCGAACGTGTGGACTCGTTGGAGACGTTGCTGGCGCGCGCCGATGTCGTGTCGCTGCATTGCCCCGCCACACCCGAGACGCGTCACCTCATGAACGCGCGTACGCTCGCGTTGATGCCCGCGCATGCGTACTTGGTGAATACCGCGCGTGGTGACGTGGTCGACGAAGCGGCGCTCGCGTCGGTACTCAAGGAGCGGAAGATCGCCGGAGCCGGACTGGACGTGTACGAATTCGAACCGAGCGTGACGGCCGAGCTGATGGAGCTCGAGAACGTGGTGTTGTTGCCGCACCTGGGCAGCGCCACCATCGAGACGCGCACCAACATGGGGATGCGCGCGCTGTCGAATCTTGATTTGTTCGTCACCACCGGGAGCGTGAGCGACCCGGTCTGACGCGGCGTGAACGGCCAAGTATGCCCCGCGCCGCGCCCACCGCTTAGGTTGCGTTCATGGTCCATGCCGGGTTATCCGACGAACTGCACCCCACCCCACCAGTTCCCCGGGTGGTGGGTTCTCTGTTGCACTTTACGGAGATCCGGTCGCGCTTTCTGCCGCACCCGCACGATGTCATCGTTTGCCTGCCGCCCGACTACGCGCTGAACCGTGACCGGCGCTATCCCGTGCTGTATCTGCATGACGGGCAGAACGTGTTCGACGACCTCGCGATGTCGCCGTTCGGGGTGCAGTGGGGCATCGACACCACGGCGCGCGCGCTCATGCATGCGCAGGTGATCGAACCGGTGATCATCGTCGCGATCGGCAACGCCGGCCGTGATCGCATCGACGAGTACACGCCCACGCGCGACAACGCCCACGATGCCGGTGGTTTGGCCGATCGCTATGGGCAGATGCTCGTGTATGAGCTCAAGCCATGGGTGGATCACAACTGGCGCACCCGTCGTGGCGCGCGGGATACGGGGCTGGCGGGCAGCTCGCTGGGTGGCTTGCTCACGTTGCATCTCGGACTCACCCACTCGGCCGTGTTCGGCAAGCTCGGTTTGCTGTCGCCGAGCGTGTGGTGGGACGATCGGTGGATCGTGCGTCAGCTGGTGGCCAACAACGGTATGCGTCCCGAGCTCAAGGTCTGGCTCGACGTCGGTACGGGCGAGGCGCGCATGCTGAAGGGCACCCGCTTGCTGTATCGCATGCTGTTGCGAAAAGGATGGCAACCGGGACACGACCTGTTGTACATGGAGGCAGACGGCGCGCTCCATGATGAGCGGGCGTGGGGTGAGCGCTCCGGATTGTTCCTGCGCTTCCTGTTTCCCGCCATGTCGTCGTCGATCGAGGCGATGGCGTCGGCGATGTCCTCGGGGATGTCATGAAAGAGCCGATCGGCGATCACGTGACGCCGTTTACACCAAAAGCGTTCACGTTTCTGCGCGGCATTGCCAAGAACAACCGCAAGGAATGGTTCGAGGAGCATCGGGCCGATTTTGAACGCGAGATCAAGCGTCCGCTGGCGTCGCTCGTGGAAGAAGTGGACGTCCATCTCGCGTCGTTTGCGCCGGAGATCGTGGGGTCACCGAAGAAGTCCGTGTTTCGCATTCATCGCGACGTGCGCTTCTCGAAGAACAAGGCGCCGTACAAGACGCACGCGGCGTGCTGGTTCTTTCATCGCGACGCGGGGCGCGGTGTCGGCACTGAAGCCGCGCACGGCGGCGCGGGCTTTTACTTCCACATCGAGCCCGGCAAGTCGTTCTGCGGTGGCGGTATCTGGATGCCGCCTCGCTCGGCGGTGCACAAGATCCGGCAGGCACTGTCGGATGATCTGGAAGGATTCGAAGAGATCGTGAAGGGGCGCGGGTTTCGTCGTCGCTTTGGCGCTCTGGATACGGATGGCATGCTCACGAGGTTGCCTCGTGGCTTTGCCGCCGATCATCCCGCGGAGGCCTGGCTGCGCTATCAGTCGTATACGGCGTGGACCGAGCTGACGCCCGACGATGTGACGAGTCCCACGTTGCCGAAGACGCTGGCCGCGCACTTCAAGGCGATGACGCCGTTCGTGCGGTGGTTGAATACTGCGTTGGGGCTGGGTGTGGCGACGAGCCGCTAGGTCGTTCACTGCCAACGGATTAACTGAAAACAGCCGAACTGCCAACTCCCTAGGAAGCAGGGGGGAGGGTATCAGGAAGCAGGAGAGAGCAACCGCGCGCTGTTCACCTGCCTCCTCTGCCCTGATACCCTCCCCCCTGCTTCCTA
>CAIUOO010000340.1 GCA_903900795.1 uncultured Gemmatimonadota bacterium
CCCATCTCGTCGCCCAGGGCGAGATGGATGGCCTGGTCGGTGTAGTGCCACTCGCGCACGGTGCCCGGGCGCGGCGGGTTCACGATGCCGTGCCACACGGTGGCCATGCTCCCCACGATGGTGGCGCCCACCAGCACCATCACGAACGGGCCGTGCGCGCCCTCGAACAGGCACACCACGCGTTCGTTGCGCGCGAAGAGCCCCGGCACGCCGCGCGCGGTGGTGGGGTTCACCGAGAACAAGTCGCCCGGCACGTGGATCATGCGCACCAGCCGCCCGTCGCAGGGCATGTGAATGCGATGATAGTCCTTCGGGCTCAGGTAGATCGTGGCGAAGGCGCCGTTGGTGTACGGCGCGGCCAGTGATGCATCGCCACCGACCAACGCGGTGGTGGAGTAGCTGTGCCCCTTGGCCTGAAAGACTTGATCGCCGACAATGGGCCCAACCTGACTGATGGCGCCGTCCACCGGGCACACGTACTCGGCCGCGGCGATGGGTCGCGCCCCGGGCTTGAGGGCGCGCGTGAAGAAGTCGTTGAAGGTGGCGTAGCGCGTGATGTCCGGTTCGGCCGCTTCGCTCATGTTCACGCCGTACTTGCCCACGAACCAGCGGATCACCGAGGTGGTTTGCTCGCCGCGCCTGGCCCGCGCGAAGGCGCCGGCCAGCGAGGTGAGGGCCTGCTTGGGGAGCAGGTACTGGGCGATGACGAACAGAGGCGAAGACACGGCGGTAGGGGCGGGAAGCAGTGCAGTACGATCAACAGTAGAGGATTGCACGAGCGCGCGTCAGCCGCCAGTCCTGCCGCCGCAACACGTCGTGGCGGCCGCTGCAGTGTTGCCACCCGCCACGTTACACATTACACTTTGATATGGCGATCGTCGGATTCAAGCACAAGGGCTTGGCGCGATTCTACGCGAGTGGGCCCGTGTCTGGGATCCAAACCAAACATCCGAAGCGGCTGCGGTTGATTCTCGGTCGTTTGAGCGTTGCCAAGGAGCCGCGAGATATGGGATTGCCAGGACTCGGTCTTCATCCGCTGAAGGGGGACCGCCACGGCACGTGGGCGGTGGAAGTCAGCGGCAACTGGCGAGTCACGTTTCAGTTTGTCGGGGCTGATGTCTCAGACGTGCACTACGAGGATTACCATTGATGAAGACCGTGCGTATGCACAGACCCCCGCATCCGGGCGAGATCCTGCGTGAGCTCTGCCTCGCGCCCTTGAATCTTACGGTCACCGATGCGGCCGCGTCCTTGGATATAAGTCGGAATACGCTCTCGGCAATCCTGAACGGACGCGCTGGGATCAGCCCTGAGATGGCGGTTCGGTTGTCGATCGCGTTTGACACGACCGCCGAGAGCTGGCTTCAGCAGCAGATGCAATTCGATCTTTGGCATGCGGAGCAGTCGCGAAAGCGGCTGCGTGTAAGAAGGTTCGCGGTCGCGTAAGTATGCCCGCGTCAGCGGCGAGCGATGTGCCGCAGGTACTCACGCGGCGCTAAGGACATCACGACGGGCTTCGGCGAGAATGTACGGACGAAGATGGGGCGAGAGTGACTCGGCCGTGACCATACAAGTGGTCGAAGGTCTTCTGCCCCGGAGCAAACTCCACAAGCACATCGACCTCGCGTCACGTCGGATCGGCGTCAGCCGTTCGCCGGAGGCCCGCTAACGCGCTATCGTTCCCGCATGCCTCTCCGCCACCTTGAGTCCTCGCGGTCCCTCTTGAAGCGGCTTTCCGTCGCCAGCCTGACCGCCGCCGCCGTCGCGCTTCCTGCCGCGCTCCCCGCGCAAGTCATCGCCGGCCGCGTGACCGACGACCGCACGATGCAACCGGCCATCGACTACGTGGTGCGCCTCGTACAGATGTCCGACACCGGACTGGTGGCGCTCGCCGAAACGACCACCGACCCCAAGGGGCAGTTCACCGTGGTGGCGCCGAGTGCGGGGAGCTACCTGTTGTCGTTCGGACGCGCACGTCCGCGCGTGCATCGGGTGCCGGTCGAGGTCGCGGCAGGCTTGACACCAACGCCGCAGGATTTCCCGTTGCCGATTCAGCGGGAGTCGGACACGCGGCCGTATGTGGACGTGGATGTGGACTCGGCGGGGCTCTTTCCCAAGGGAGCAGTTGGCCCGGCGTTTCCCCGCGAGCAGCGACTGGCTGGTGCGCGCGGCTCGGTGTTCGCGATGTTCGTGGTCGACACAACCGGCCGGGCAGAGAAAAACAGTGTGCGCCTGTTCGCCGGAACACATGCGGATTTCGTGCAGTCCGTCGAACAATGGCTTGCGGCAGGGAGATTCAGCGTTCCCCACGTGGGCAATGTCCCCGTGCGCCGACAGGTGTGTCTGGCGGTGGCGTTTCACGTCGACGCCGACCCCCGTGAGGCGCGCCCGCTTGCCAAGCCGAGTGTGCCCCCCGCGGGGCTCGCGAACTCATCACGAGCGCTCTGCTCGCGCGCGGTCGAGGGAGCCGGGATGATCACGGTTTCGGCGCAGCGCTAAGCGCTTCCCGCTAGAATCACCGCATGCGCCGATCCCTCGCGTTCGCCCTTCGCCTCCTCCTCCTCTGCCTCCCCGCGCCCGCCATGGCGCAGGGACGCATTCTCGTGGACACGATCCGCTCGAAAGCCATCGCGGGGAACGCCATCGGCGACACGCCGAACCGCGAAGTGTTCGTGTACACGCCGCCCAGCTACGACCGCACGCCCGCCCGGCGCTTTCCCGTGCTGTACCTGCTGCACGGCTTCACATCGCAGCCGCGCGAGTGGCTCGATGGATCGTATCAGGGACTCGATCTGCAGCAGACCATGGACAGTCTCTGGCGCGTGGATGCCGGCGAATTTCTGGTGGTGATGCCCAACGCCGACAACGCGATGGGTGGCGGGTTCTACGTGAACTCGGCGGCGTTCGGCAAGTGGGACGACTTCGTGTCGCAGGAGTTGGTGCAGTACATCGATGCGCGGTATCGCACGCGCACCGACCGCGCGTCACGTGGATTGGCGGGTCAATCGATGGGCGGATTCGGCGCGCTCTATCTCGCGCAGAAGCACAGCGACGTGTTCGGCACGGTGTACGCGATGAGTCCGTGCTGCACCGGCATGGTGGGCGAGCTCGCGCCCACCAGCGACGTGTGGCGCTACGTGCGTGACACGACACTCGCGCCACCGCCGGCGATGCGCGGCAGCGTACGCCTCGCAAGCGCGATGACCGCCGCGTTCGGTGCACCGTACGACCAGCCCGGCGCGTGGGCACAGTTTCTGCCGCTCGATCTGCTTACGAAAGACGCTTCGGGGCTGCGCCGCAGCTGCGCCGTGGTCATCGAGTACGGTCTCGACGACGCCATTGCCAGCGTGCCGCTCGGGTCACGCGCCTACGCCGAAGCACTGGCCCGCGCGAAGATTTCCTATCGGCTCGATGCGTTCGCTGGTGGACATACCGATCGCACGCGACAACGGTTTGAACAACGCGTGTTGCCGTTCTTCGCGCAGCAGTTCTCGGGTGCTGCGCCGAACGGGAACTGCACGCCGTAGGCTCGACCCGTCCTCTTCACTACCCCCCTTCAACGCACAGCGCGATCATGAAAGCCATCGTGATTGGGTCCGGCATTGCCGGACTCAGTGCCGCGATCGCACTGCGCAAGGCGGGCCTCCAGGTGGTTTTGTACGAGCGAGCGCCGGTGCTTACCGAAGTCGGCGCCGGGATCAGTCTGTGGGCCAACGCGCTGCGCGCACTCGATGCCATCGGCGCCGGAGCCGCCGTTCGGGAACGATTGCAGCCACTGCGCGTGAGCGAATTTCGCGGTGATGAAGGGCGCACCATCGCGGCGTCGTTTCCTGCATCGACGCTGGAGAACGCGCTGGGGTACCAACCGGTGCTCGGGATGATCCACCGGGCGGATTTGGTGGACGCACTGGCCAGTGACCTGCCGGCCGGCACGGCACGCTATGGCTTCGACGTCACGGTGGTTCGCGATACGGGCACGCACGTGGAAGTCGCCTTCGCCAACGGCCATCGCGATGTGGCGGACCTCGTGATCGGAGCTGACGGTATCCACTCGAAGATTCGAGCGCTCCTTGGCGACGCCTCGCCGCCGCGCTACGCGGGCTATACATGCGTTCGCGGTGTCACCGCGATGCCATCTGGTTATCTGGCCGAATGGTGGGGCCGAGGAAGCCGCGTCGGTATCACGACCTTGCGCGATCGACGGGTCTACTGCTGGGCAACGATCAACGCGCCCCCTACACAGCGTATTGATGACATGCGCGCGTGGCTGTCCGAGCGCTTCGGTGGCTGGGCCGATCCCGTCCCCGAGCTGATGACGACCACGCCGGACGGTGCATTCCTGCAGAACGATATTGTCGATCGCGCGCCCACACGTCACTGGTATCGAGGCCGCTGTCTGCTCATTGGGGACGCCGCGCATCCGACCACTCCCAATCTCGGGCAGGGCGGATGCCTCGCCATCGAAGACGCGGCCTGCTTGTGGCAGCTATTCGCGCAATCGAACACGTTGGATGACATCTTTTCGGCGTTCGTGGCGCGCCGCTACGCCAGAACCACCGCCATCACTCGTGATTCAGATCGACTTGGGCGCATTGGGCAGTGGAGCGGCTGGACGGCATGCTGGTGGCGCGACGCGATCATCAGGCGAATCCTTCCGCGCATTGGTGTTCAGGAACTGCTCAAGCACGCCCGACACGTGGAGTGAATGCTCGGGGAACCGCTGTGTCCGACTCGTCGAGTTGCGCGCTCGAGCGGCTCCGGTGCGGGGGACTCCGTTCGCACCTCATGGCGCGACGCGCGATTCCGGTGCAACGTTCAACCCTGCTGGCGCGCCCTCTGCCGTGCGGTGGCACACTGAACGTCCTCCCAGGTCATCATGAACGGCCCCGCGACATCTCCCGCGACATCGCATCAACCGGCGGACGCCGAACGCGCCGCGTCCGGCCGTCCGGTGGCATTTCATGTTATGGCGAAGCCGTCGGGGGCCATCTGCAATCTGGATTGTGCGTACTGCTTCTTCCTGTCGAAGGAGCTGTTGTATCCCGGTGCGCGCTTCCGCATGGCCGACGATCTGTTGCGCGTGTACATCCAGCAGCTGATCGCGGCGCATGCGGGGGTCGCCGAGGTGACGTTCGCCTGGCAGGGCGGTGAGCCGACGAGCATGGGGCTCGAGTTCTTCGAACGCGTCATCTCGCTGCAGCACGAGTTCGCGCGCCCCGGGCAGCGCGTAACGAATACCCTGCAGACGAACGGCACGCTGCTGACTGATGCGTGGGGTGCCTTCCTGCAGAGCAACGACGTACTCGTTGGGATCTCCATCGACGGCCCGCGCGATGTCCACGATCGCTATCGCGTGGACAAGGGGGGAAAGCCCACGTTCGATCGCGTGATGAGCGGGCTCGATGTGCTCGTGCGCCACGGCGTGCGGTGGAACGTGCTGACCACCGTGCATGCGGCCAATGGCGATCGAGGGCGCGACGTGTACGTCTTTCTGCGCGATGTACTCGGCGCCACCTTCGTGCAGTTCATCCCGATCGTGGAACGGGGCACCAGCGAAACACTGCCGCTCGTTGAGCGAGGGTGGGGCGGCGACGCGAACGGGCGCCCACTCTACACGCAGGCCGGCACGCTGGTGACCGACCGATCGATCGGCCCGGTGCAGTACGGGCGTTTCCTCATCGACGTGTTCGAGGAGTGGGTGCGACGCGACATCGGGACGGTGTATGTGCAGCCGTTCGATGACGCGCTGGGCCGCTGGTGCGATGAGCCGGGCGGCATGTGCGTGCACTCCAGTACGTGTGGCACCAACGTCGCCCTCGAGCATAACGGTGACGTATACTCCTGTGATCACTACGTCGAGCCGGCGTACCTGCTGGGCAACATTCGCCAGCTCCCGATTCTCGACCTCGTCGCATCGGCACCGCAACGGAAGTTCGGCCGCGACAAGCTCGACACGTTGACGCGCTACTGTCTCGCGTGCGATGTGCGCTTCGCCTGTCATGGCGGATGTCCGAAGGATCGCTTCGCCACGTCGCCGGATGGCGAAGCCAACCAGCACTACCTCTGCGCCAGCTATGAGCTGTTTTTTCGTCACGTGCGCGAACCCATGGAGGAGATGGCCATGTTGTTGCAAGCCAATCGGGCGCCAGCCGAGTTGATGGCGGCCTACGGCGTCGAAGACGCCGGGCGCGATGACCACGACCCGTGCAGTTGCGGAAACGGCGCGCCGTGGGCCCAGTGCCATGGACGGCCGCTCACGACATGGGGTGTTCCGGCATGAGTCAAACCAGACGCGAATTCCTGCGCACCACGGCGACCGCGACCGCGACCGCGCTCGCCAGCGTCGTCGGCGCGAGCGCGCTGTCGCCGCGGGAGGCCCGGTCGGCTGAACCCGTTGATGGTCCGCGCTCGCCGGCCGCGCGAAAGAAGAACGTCCTGTTTTTGGTGTTCGACGACATGCGCCCCGCACTCGGCTGCTACGGTCACCCGCTCGTGAAATCGCCGAACATCGATCGGCTGGCGAAGAGCGGTATGGTGTTCGAACGGACCTACTGCCAGCAGGCCGTCTGCGCACCGTCCCGCGCCAGCATGCTGACCGGACGTCGACCGGATACGACGAAGATTTACGACTTGGAAACGCACATCCGGACCACGATGCCGGATGTCGTCACGCTGCAGCAGCACTTCCGGAATAACGGCTATTTCACCGAGGGAATCGGCAAGGTCAATCACCCCCGGCTCGAGGACGCGCCGTCATACAGCGTGCCACACCGCAATGCCGAGGGCGGCAACTGGGTCACACCGGAGAACCTGAAGCTGCAGAAGGAAGGCGGCAAAGTGGCCGGGGATACGTACGACACGGAGCCTAGCGGCCCGCGCACGATGCGGGCCAAGGCTTTCGAGTCGGCGGATCTGCCCGATGATGCGTTCATCGACGGCAAGATGACACAGATGGCGATCGAATCACTCGGTCGCGTCGCGCCGCGCGCCACGGCGGCGTCGGCGAGCGAACGCCAGCCGTTTTTTCTCAGTCTGGGGTTTCGGAAGCCGCATCTCCCGTTTTCGGCCCCGTCACAGTACTGGGCCTTGTACGATCGCTCGTCGATTCCCGTGCCGTATCCGAAGCCGCCCACGAACGTGCCGGATATCGCGCTGGTGAACTGGCTCGAGTTGCGCACCTTCAGCGGCATTCCCGACGCCGGTCCGTGCAGCGATGACACGACGCGGGAGCTCACTCACGCGTACTACGCCTGTATGAGCTTTGTCGACGCTCAAGTCGGCCGGATTCTGGCCGAGCTGGATCGACTGGATCTCCGCAAGGACACGATCATCGTGCTCTGGTCCGATCACGGCGTGAAGCTGGGCGAGCACGGGATGTGGAGTAAGCACACGAATTTCGAGCCGGATACGCACGTGCCGTTGATCATCGCCGATCCGGATTACGCCGCGGGCTCACGGACGCGGGCGCTCACCGAGTCAGTCGATCTATACCCGACGCTGGCGGAGCTGTGCGGGCTGCCGCCGGTTGAGGGCCTCGAAGGCACGAGTCTCGTGCCGCTGATGGTCGATCCGACGCAACGCTGGAAGTCGGCGGCGTTCAGTCAGTACCCGCGCCCCGGCAACATCATGGGGTATTCCATGCGCACCGATCGGTACCGCTACAACGAGTGGGTGGATCGCGCCACGCGCGAGGTAAAGGCGCGCGAGCTGTACGACATGACGAACGATCCGGAGTGCCGCGTCAATCTCACCCCCAACGCCGATCAGGCGTCACTCGTCGCACTGCTGCACGGTCAGCTCACCGCGGGGTGGCAGGCCGCGCGGCCGTAGCGCCGACACGCACGCGCGCTCGTGTCGGTCCCGATTCGCCGGCGGTGCTTCGGCTTTACGGCTTGGCCGTCGGCGCCGGCGCCGGCGCGTTGGCCGCGCCTAACGGTGGCAGCGTGCGCAGATACGCCACGAGCGCGTTCAAATCGCTCGGTTCCATCTTCGCGTACAGGGAGAACGCCATGGCCTTCGCCAGTACGCGGCCGTTACGGCTCACGCCCATGGTGATGGCCCGCTTGATCTCGTCGTCGGTCCAGCTCCCGAGGCCCGCGCTCGAATCGGACGTGATGTTCGCCGACACCGCCGTCACGCCACCGTTAAAGAGGTTCGTGTACAGGTTGCCGCCGCGGCCGAGCTGCTTCATGTCGATGCGGCCCGCGACGTACGTGGTGTGGCAGTCCATGCAGTGGCCGATCGGGCCCGCCAGGTACGCGCCGTAGTTGACCTGATCGGTCTTCGGCATGTCCGGCACGTGTGTCACGGGCGGGCCGTAGCCGGTGAGCGGAAACTGATACGTGCTCTTCGGCAACACGTTCCGAACCGCCGGCACCGACTTGATGTACGCGGCGATGGCATGCACGTCCGTATCGGACATGCCGCGGTACCAACCGAATGACATCGGTGGCCCCAGATACGTGCCGTCGGGGCGCTGTCCGTTGCGGATCGCATGCACGATGTCGTCTTCCGACCACGAGCCGATGCCGGTTTCCATGTCGGAGGTGATGTTGGCGGCGTGGGCCTCGAATACCGGCTCCCTGATCACAAACGCGCCGGAGAATTTCTTGCTCGGATCAAGCGAGAGGTCCGGCAGGTGGGGCGTGTGGCAATTACCGCAGCCGGCCACGGTCTCCACCAGGTAGCGGCCATGCGTGAGTTTGTCGGGGCCGTCCAAGACCGGCTCTCCTGCGGCGACTGCGGAGACTTCCAACTTGGGCACCGGCACCTCGTCGCGAGCGCAGGCGGTGACACTGAACAGCAACGTCAATACGGCGCCGATCATAGGGCTCTGGGGGAGCCCATTCTGGCCGATTCGCACGGGAAATTCTCCTGGGATAGCGTGTGGCCACGTTGCGCCTCGTCAACGCCGTGCCGACGTACACCGTCGGTGACGACCGGCCATGCCGTGTCGCGCGATTCACGAATGGCACACATTGCCTCCTGGCGGCCAATCGCGCAACTGAACGGTGACGGGGCCCGCGGTGCGCACGTCCGTGACCGCACCGGTCCTATGTGCGCCGATGGCCTGCGCTTCCGGGAGGGAGCAGCGCGGCATGATGACGGCAAACTCTTCGCCGCCGTAGCGTGCCACGACATCACCCGCGCGGCGCGCGTGCGCGCGCAGGATCGCCGCAATCTCCCGAAGGCACGCATCGCCGGC
>CAIUOO010000341.1 GCA_903900795.1 uncultured Gemmatimonadota bacterium
CGCGCCCTGGCAGGTCGACCGCCACGGCCGGGAAGGAGAGCATCGGCAGCACCTCGTCCCAAATGTCGGCGGCGCAGGTGCCGCCGTGCACCAGCACGACGCCATCCACCATGGGTACTTCGTTCACGAGACACTCCGCCGATAGACGGCTGCTTTCTGAGGTGGGCGAAAACCACGGGCGACGTGAGGGCCACTCGCCGAGGGGACGGCGAGTGGCCCGCAGGACTACTTGGAAAAACGCCAGATGGCTGCGAGCGCGGCGAGCCCGTTGTACGTGACTTCGGGCACAAATTCCGGTACGCGAAACGTCTGCGTGGCCACGAGGTAGGCCTCGGCGACATTCGGGCGCGCGGCCACCTTGATCAGCAACCGGTGCTCGTCGTCGAGTACGTACTCGTCACCGTCCACCCCGAACGGCACCGCTGGCAATTCTTTCAGACGGTCGCGCATGGCCAGGGCGGACGCTTTGTCCCAGCCCACGAGGGCCGCCACCTCGTCGTCGAAGATGCTGGCGATTCGGATGTTGTCGTACGACTCCACTTGGGCACCCGATCGATCCTGAAAGGCGGCGTCGTAGTGCTGCTGGATGGCGTTCGCGATCGCCGGGCGGGAGCCGATTTGGGCCGCCACGTGGCGCACCATCGGGATCATGCCAAGCACGAACGCCGACCAGTAGTACTGACGCACGCCGCTCTTGATCATCGAATAGAGCTTGTCCTCGGTGGCTTCGGCCTTGGTGAAGTACCCGTTGATGTCGTACCGGTCGATCACGGTGCGCTCCGGGGCAATGCCCGGCTGCCCGGTGCGGATGAACAGCTGGGTCAAGGCGTTCTTTCTCTCCTCACGCACGTAGCGACAGAAGTCCAGCCCCGCGCTATCCGTTTCCATCACCACATCCACCAGGGCGACCGCCAGCGAGGGCAGGAAGTCGGCCTTGGTGTTGCACAGCGCCATCGCCTCGGCCATGCTCGCACAGGTGTGGAGCTTGAGCGGCACGCCCCACACCTTGACGCCGCGCAGGGCCAGCCTCGAGACGGCGAGGACATCCGGGTCGTCGTCGACGATGAGTACTTCCCATTCCTTTTGAAACATCGGGTACCTCTGCAGGGGTTTTTAACAACTGATTCGGACCGTGTGCTGACCAGAGAAGCGGCGACGGCTTTCCCGCTGTGCTCTGTTTTAGGCACTTCCACGAATACCCGTGGTCGATGTCTCAGTAAAAGCCGATGGATAGCCAGGCGTTGTTGGCTCGTCCCGAGAGTCGGGCGGATGATTCCGAAGACGGTCAGGAATGTCAATCGGCTCGTGCATCGGATTCTCTTGGGGAGCTCGATGCCGCCATGGGAGACGCGTTCAGCGCAATCCGTCAGGGAAGGGCAGCATCGCGCGCTCGGTGCGCGCCGTGGCCAACCATCCGAGGGTCACCGGTACGCGGTAGAGGCGTTCTGGAGCGAACCGGTTCCAGAAACACAGTCCGGGGACGAACGCCTTCACGACGGGTATGCCGGCATCGGGTCGCGTGAGGTCGATCACCCACGGCGCCAACCCGGCACGGGCGAGGGCGGCGCGCACGGTGTGCAGTGAGGCCTCGGGCGTGGGGGGCTCGGTGACCGGCTCGGGCGCCTCAACCGTTGGACCAGCCGCTGGACCAGCGAGAAGCCAAGGGAAATCCGCGATCCGGATGGTGGCGAACCAGGGGGCCACCTGCCCGCGTTTCAGCTGCCCGTTTTGCCACGCACGGTAGACCGGTACCAAGCGAAACGATTCGACCAGCGCTCGACGCTCGGCTCGCCGCGGATGAGGGTCCGCCGCAAACCCCACGATCATCCCGCTCCCGCTCACCGCGTCCCATGTGACAGCCGCGCGCACGGCCATGCCGAGGTCATGGGTGAGGTCGAGCAGGACGACGTCGCGGCCGCTGGCCCGGTGCGCGGCCACGGCGGCGGCGGCCGTGTCATCGTCGTCCGGAAGGGGCAGCTGTGGACGGGGGAGTGCATTGTGCCACCAGATGGCCACCGCGTCACGCTCGATCAACTCGCAGAGTGCGTGGAGCAACGCCCCCTCGGGGGTGGCACCGGCGGCCACCCCGTTGCTCACCCACCATTGGGCCCCGGGTTCGGGCACGCCATCGTACGCCAGCGCGAGGGGGACAAGGACGGTGCGGCCGTGGTCGCCCGTAGCAGGGCACCAAGCCAACGGCGTCTCAGGGTCCAGCAGCGCCGCCAGCTCTGGTCCCTCAACGGCTACCTGTGCCTCGGAGAAGCCCAGCAGCACCGAGGGCGTCAGCGCCGCCTCGGCCGGTAGCATGCACGAGGCAGCGCGGTACGGCACGCCGTCGGCCGCTCCCCGCCAGAGTCCGGCGTACCCCTCCAGCGCCTCCATGCGCGCTTTCAGCTGCGCGGTGTCTCGCCGGCGTCCGCTTCCCCAGCTCACACCGGCCGCATGGGCGCTGCGCCCCAGCGCGTCCACCGTGGGGGGCGGCAGCGCCGTCCACCGCGCCGCCGGCATCGTGCGGGCCACCGCGTCCTGAAGCGGCCCGTCCGCCGGCGTGACCGTGGGGAGCAGCGCGAGACAGCCCGTGAGCCGATCGCTCAGGCGATCCAGCCGCTCCACCAACGAGCGTGGGGTAGAATCCACATCGGTACGGCACGCCGCGCACACCGCACGCGGCGCCTCATGCCAGGTCAGACCGCGCGGACCGCTGCGGCAGCTCGCCTCACGAAGGCGCGACGCATCGCCCCCCGGCGCCAGCCGATGGGCCAGTTCTGTCAGCAATGCCGTCGCGTGTTGGACATGGGGCTGCGCCACCGCCGCATGTACCCGTCGCATCTCGGGGTCGGCCTTTGCCGCCAGGGCCACCTCCCGCCAGCCGCGAAGCCGAAGGGCCAAGCAGTGGGGGCAGGGGACCCATCGCTCGCTGAGCGGGTCCTCGACCACTGTTTCAAGCGCCCCGTCAACCCTGCCGAACAGCGGGCCCGCCCACGGCGTCGGGCCACTGAGCTGCAAGGGAAGCCACGTGGTGGTGTTGCTGAGCCGATGGTCGAGCATGTTCAAGGCATCCGCCGGCTCCCCGGTCATCACCACCAGCAGCGGCCCCGGACCGGTGGGAAGCGCCCCGGTACGAAGGTCGCTGTCTGTATGCAGTGGGCGACCCATGGGATGGCCGCTGGGATGATTCCTGAGGTCGCTCCACCATTGCGCCGCCTCGTCCCCGAGTGCCGGCGCCTGGGGAGACCACCGGTCAACGATACCGGCCGCGCGAAGCGTCTGGAGTGCGGCCGCCAAACGCACACCGCCTGGTTCACGCAGCAACGGCGCGATCGTCAGCGGCCCTGAGTCGGCTAGCCGCAGCGCGACGTCCATCACGGCGTCACCAGCGAGCAGTTGCTCGCCCGTCGGTCCACTGGCGGCCACACGGCCGCGTCCCGCCCAGACATCCATTGGCGAGGCGAAGCGGTAGATGGCCGGGGGGCGCGTCATCCGCCGAGCCGGAAATTAGAGAACGCCCAGGGCTCCGTGCGGTCGAGTACGTCCGGGAGTGCCAGAAATCGTCGCCGCGTGGGCGTCCACTTGGTCCACACCCCCGACAGGTCGCCGAGGTAGGGCGCGGCGACCTCGAGCCCCTGGTGCACATCGATGGCTTCGGGCTCACAGAGCCCCTGCGCGGGATGCTCCAGTAACCACACGATACCCGCCAACACGCCGGCGCAGACCTGCAGCGAGGTGGCATTGTTGTGCGGCGCCAATCGCTGGGCGTCCGTGGCACGCAGCTGCGATCCGAACCAGAACGCCCGACCGGGCTGTCCCATCAGCAACACGCCGAGTTGATCCTCTCCACGGCTGACCTCCTCGACGATTACGCGCGTCGTGAGGTCTCCCGTGCGGAAGTCGTTGCCGGCAATGTCGAGCAGTGCCAACATCGCGGAGTCGCAGGGTCGGTACGCGAACAACACCGTGGGTCGGTGGACCACGCGGGCGTCGCCGTCGACCGACGTGAGATACTCCGCGATGCTGAGCGTCTCGGGGTGCGAGATAATGCATCCCCCGAACTGTCCTCCCTGCGGAAGCCAGGAGCGCGTGCGGTTCAACGCCCCCGGGCGCTCGAGATAGACGCTGCCGCAGGCGGGACCGTCATGATAGTGGGCATCGGCTGGCAGTAGCGGTTCGTGCGTCCCGAAGGCGAGTTCGCTGGGCAGGTAGGCCTCGCCGAGGAGACTGCCGATGGACCAGGTATTCGCCAACTCGCCCGTGCGAAGTGGCGCGGCGGTGGCTTGGGTGTCGCGCTCGGTGATGTGGACCACCTTGACGCCAAGTGCACGGGCCAGGTCGGCCCATTCGCCCTGTTGCGTCGGCTCGGGGCGCGCCAGATCAGCGCGGCTGGCGAGGAGGCTGAGCAGCGCCCGCTTGACGAACAGGGAGACCAACCCGGGATTGGCGCCGCAGCCGATCAGGGCCGTGGGGGCGGGGGCCGGATGACGCTGGATGGCGGCGGTAAGCAGCCGTCGTAACCCAAAGTTGCACCGCTCGATGTACGGAAGCCGAGGATCGACATAGCCGCCGGCCCAGGGTTCCACCGACGTGTCGAGATAATGGGCGCCGATGGACATGCAATACTGCGAAACGTCAACGCTGGAGACGTTCACGGCCAGATTGAGCAACAGATCCCCGGGGGCGAGACGCTCGTCCAGCGTCTGCGCCATGTTCTCCCGGGTGATCGGCAGCAGCGTTCGTGAGATGCCGGCCGCCGCCGCCTGTTCCGCCCCTCGTTCGCACGCCGTCAGAATGGCGATGCGTTCGGGAGTGATGCCCAGCCGCCCAAGCAGAAACGGCAGCATCGCTTGCCCGATGCTGCCGAAGCCGAGCATCAGCACACGCCCCGCCCATTGCGTCGCGGCGGCGGGGAGGGGGGACAGTGGCGATACGTGGGGCGTCGCGCCGCTCACGGGCTCCGGCGACGGGCGCCTACCGGTGCCAACTCACAATCCGCGTGCGATCATCAGGCCAAACTCCGCAGCTGCACTGCCACCCGATTTCCCATTCGTGGACGTCTCGTTGTCATCATCGTCATCGTCGTCATCAGATCCACCGCCGACTACCTGCTCAAGCATGGCGTCGTCCAGCTGATCGTCCTTGTACTCCTCGAGGCTTTCGGCAAACTCTTCTTCCGTGAACACGTACCCGAGCCCGTTCGCGATCCGGGCAACCGTGGCGAAGTCGGCGTTGCGGAGCTGGGCCGCCAGCGATTCGTCGCGGATGGCGTGTTCGAGGAATTGATCGGCCTGCGTCAGGGGTTCATCGGTCATGGGAGCACGAATTCGCGTTGGAAGGTGAACGAAGGACGACGGCGTGTGCCTTGGCTCATCTGGGAACGCTGTTTCGCGTTCGTTCGAAGCGAACAGAGCCGATGGGGACAACATACGTGTCATCCGGATTCAGGAATAGATCGCGACACGGCCATCGTGGCCCGGGCGAGCCCCATCGCCGCCACCCTCAGGCCTTGTCCTCGACTCGAGCCCGCACAGGCCTCATACTTCTCTTGCTCCGTTCGAACTTCCCCTCCCGTATCCCGAGCCCTCTGTGAGAGCGTTTCGTTTCCTCCTCGGCCTGGCGGCGTTTGCTGCCGGATCGCTCGAGGCCCAGCAGTCCTCGCGCACGGAGCCGGTGACCGGCCTGCGCGACAACAGCACGGGCTACCACGCCCTGGTCGGCGCCCGCGTGGTCACCGCTCCCGGCCAGGTCCTGACCAACGCCACGATCGTGGTCCGCAACGGACTCATCACCGCCGTCGGCGCCGGCATGGCGGCGCCCGCTGGCGCCCGTGTGTGGGACCTCAAGGGCCTCACGGTCTATCCGGGCTTCGTCGATGCCTCCGCCGACCTTGGCGGTGACGCGCCGCCGCAGGGTGGCGACGTGGGACCGACGCACTGGAATCCGCAGGTGCGCGCGTGGTTCAGCACGACCGCCAATTTCAAGGACGACTCCACGCGTCGCACCGCGCTGCGCTC
>CAIUOO010000342.1 GCA_903900795.1 uncultured Gemmatimonadota bacterium
GCAGATGTCGGTGCTGTTCACGCGCGCCGGCGGGCTCACCGCGGTGCCACTCGAGCTGCAGGAGCTGCTCACGCAGCGCGCGGTGTTGATTGGTGGCGCCAGCGTGAGCGTGGTGGGCGACGGCCCCGGCTTCTCGAGCGGCGGTGGTGGGTCGAGCTTCGCCACGTTTCGCATGCAGGTGCGCGGCTACTCGTACGACGGGGTGGGGCGCGTGGCCGATGATCTCAAGGCGCGCCTTGAGCGCATCACGCGCGTGCGCGAAGTGCGCATCAGCAGTGGCGGCTATTTCGGCGGTGAGCGCGGCTATCAGGTCACCCTCGAACCCGATCGTGCCGCGCTCACCCGATACGGATTGAACGCGTCGCTGCTCACCAGTGCGATCGCGCGTGAAGTGCGCGGGCCGGTGGGGCGACAGCTGCTCGAAATCGGTGGCGATGAACTGCCGGTCACGGTGAAAGCCGCCGGCGCGCGCGACCGCAGTCTCGAGGAATTGCAGGAGGCCATCGTGCCCACCCTCACCGGCGCCCCGGTGCGTATCGGCGATGTGGCGATCGTGGATGCACGCGAAGCGCTCAGCACCATCGTGCGCGAAGACCAGCAGTACATCCGTCAGGTGTCGTACGACTTCAGAGGACCGTCCAAGCTGGCGCGCCGCACGCACACCGCGTTCATGAAATCACTGGCCGCGCCCGCCGGCTACAGCATCATCGATCTCACCGAGGGCTCGCCGTTCGAGCGAGACGAAAGCGAGAAGGGACTTTATCTTGTATTTGCGATCGGGGTGGTACTGGTGGTGCTGGCAGTGGCGTTGGTGTTCGACTCCATGTGGGGCGCGGCCCAGGTGTTCTTGTCGCTGCCGCTAGCCATTGGTGGAGTCGTTGCCGCGTTCTGGCTGCTGAACGCCGCGTTCACCCGAGAAGCGGCCGTCGGCGTGATTCTCGTGATCGGCTTGGCGGTGAATCAGGCCATTCTGCTGGCCGACGCCGCGCTCGAGAAACGGCGCACGCTGCGCGACGCTGGCCTCGATGCGCGCCTGCACGCGGGGCAGGTGCTGCACGCCACCCTCGATCGGGCTGGCATGATTCTCATTGTCACCCTGGCTGCGATGGCGTCGCTCGTGCCGCTGTCGGTGGGCACCGACGCCACGCGCCTCTTCGGCGCCATCGCGCTGGCCACAGCTGGTGGCACCGTCGCCGGCACGATTGGCGTGCTGTTCGTCATGCCGGCGTTACTGGTAGGGCGGCGCGTGCGGCGCAAGAAATCGGTGTTCCGCTGGCGCCGAACGGTCGTGCCGGCCGCAAGTCCATAGGTTCACGCGAAGTCCGCGGAGAACGCGAAGGGCGCGAAGAACAGCAAAAGAAAAATGTTGTGCCGTTGCTGTTCTTCGCGTGCCTTCGCGATCTCCGCGCCCTTCGCGTGAACCGCTGATGTCTGACGTCTGAACCCTGACGTCTGAAATCTGACGGCCTACTTATGCGACAACGTCCACACGTACGCCGCCACCGCCTGGATCTGCGGATTCGTCAGCGCCATGCGGCCGCCACGGGCGCCCATCGCGTTCGGGTGCGTCGCATCCCTGATCTTCTCCTTCGGGCCATCCAGCGACGGTGCATTCGTGGCGCCGACGC
>CAIUOO010000343.1 GCA_903900795.1 uncultured Gemmatimonadota bacterium
CGGAGACATCAGCACCACCGCGCCGCCCTTCGCCTTGGCGGTCTTGGCGGTCATCAACAGCACGCGCAGTCCGGCGCTGCTGACGTATTCCAGCTGACTCAAATCGACCGTGACCGAATTCGCGTCGCCCGCGAGGAGGGCCTTGAGCTCCGCTTCGTGCGCGGCGGAAGTAAAGCCGTCAAGGCGACCGGCGAGGACGTACGTGGCAGTTGCGGACATGGGCGAGGTGGTGAGAGAAAAGGGTGTCAGGGGGGACGCGCGACACGTTCGGGAGGGCGCCGCGTGCCAATGTAACTATAACTGGACAGCCTGAGCCTTGACTCATGACACCACGTCCGTCATGGTCACGAGGTTACGACACGGCATGAACGCCGAGGCGCCCGTATTCGGACGGCACCTCCCCACGCCCATCGGCGATGGTCGCCGCCCGCCCCCCGCTGATTCCGCCCAGTCTCTCTCATGCGCATCAAAACCACCAATTCCCTGATCCTGCTCGTCGCCGTGCCGCTGCTTGGCGGCTGGTACGTGACGAACCGCGCCGAGCGCCAGTATGTCGATGCGCAGATCGCGTCGGAAGCGGCACTCCCGGCGGCGCTGCTGGCCCTCGACCAGCTGCGCCAGGGGTCCGACCGACTCACCGCCGATGTGCGCGCCTTCGCCTCCACGGGTGACCAGCGCTGGCGCGAGGACTTCGAGACGGAAGTCGCGCGTGACCGCAACCGCACCAAAGCCGTGGAGAAGCTCAAGGCGCTGGGGATCACGGGGGATGAGACGCGACTCCTCGACAACACGCTGGCCAAGTCGACGGCGCTCATTGCGCTGGAAGATCAGGCGTTCGCGGCGGCTGGCGAGAAGAATTTCACACGGGCCATTTCACTCGTGTACGGCGACGACTATCGCGCCCGCAAGGCCTCCATTGTGGAGGGGCTCGACCAGTTCCGGGACATCGTGACGGAGCGGTTGAAGGCGGAGGTGGCCGCGGCCCAGCAGAGCGCGCGAACCGTGCGGGTGGTGCGCCAAGGGTGCATTGTCGCGGCCGCGCTGCTGTTGCTCTTCACGCTGGCCTTCTTTTATCGCCAGGTCGTCCGTCCGCTGGACACGCTCAAGCACGACGTCGACGCGCTGCTGGCCGGAAAGGCCGACGTCAAGATTCACCATCAGAACGACGCGAACGAAGTCGGTGACGTGGCGCGCTCGCTGCAGCGCTACCGCACCACCGCTGACGAGGTGGAGCGTCAGCGGCAGCTCAAGGCAATGGTCGGGCATGTCTCAGCGGCTCTGCAATCGGCCGACAGCCTCCCCGAGTTTGGACGTCAGCTGCTCTCCACGCTCATGCCCGAACTGCAGACCGGCGCCGCGTCGATGTACTGCATGGAGGCCGACGGCAACACGCTCGTCTGCCTGAGTACCTACGGACTCGACGCGGCCCTTGCCACCCGGCAGACGGTCGCGATCGGCGACGGCCTGATCGGCCAGTGTGCGAAAGAGCGGACCAGGCTCACGTGGAATGACGTGCCGCCCACCTACGCGCGTCTGGCCTCGTCGCTCGGCGGAGCCACCCCGCGCGTCATCGTCGCCATCCCGGTGCTGTCGAAAAATACCGTGCTCGGCGTGATCGAGCTGGCCCTGTTCGCGGCGCTGAGCGACAGCCAGCGCGCCCTGATCGACGAGGTGATGCCGGTAGTCGCCCTGCAGCTCGAAATCCTGCAACGCAATGTCCGCACGCAGGAATTGCTCGCGCGCACGCAGGAGCAGGCGGAGGAACTCGAAACACAGACCGGCGCGCTCACGCAGTCGCAGGATGCGCTGATGGAACAGCGCTCGCAACTGCTCGAACAGCAGGAGGAGATGCGGGTGCTGGCCGAGATCGGCAAGGTGGTGAACGCCTCGCTCGACATCGACACGGTGCTGGAAACGATCATCACCGAGGCCGTACGGCTGGGCGGCGCGGATTCGGGAACGCTGTACGAATTCGACGAGACGGACGGGGTGTTCGATCCACGATTCAACGTGGGAGTGCCGGAGGAGATGGTGGCCTCGCTCCGCGGGTCGCGCCTTGGCATCGGCCCGGGCAGCGTGGTCGGGATGGCCGCCGAGAAGCGCGGGGTCGATATGGTGGAAGACCTCGAGGCCGACCCGGCGTATCAGCTGTGGGCGGGGAAGGCGCGGGGCGGCGGGTTCCGCGGGCTGCTGGGCGTCCCCATGATGAGCAACGATCGCATCATCGGCGGGATCGTGATCCGGCGCCGAGAGCCGGGCCCGTTCGACGCATCGCGCGTGAGCCTGCTGCAAACGTTCGCGACGCAGTCGGTGATGGCCATCCAGAATGCACGGTTGTACGCCGAGATCCGTCTCAAGGGTGAACAGCTGGACAACGCCAGCCAGATGAAGTCGCAGTTCCTGGCCAACATGAGCCACGAGATCCGCACGCCGATGAACGCGGTGATCGGGCTCGCGTACCTCGCGCTTAAAACCGATCTCAGCGCCAAGCAGCGCGACTACGTCGCCAAAATTCATACCGCCGGCAACTCACTGCTCGGCATCATCAATGACATTCTCGACTTCAGCAAAATCGAAGCCGGCAAGCTCGATATCGAGTCCGTCGAATTCAACCTCGAGGATGTGTTCCGCGCCGTCACCACCGTCACCAGCCAGAAGGCGTACGACAAGGGGCTCGAGTTCCTGGTCGACATCCCCAGCACGGTGCCGGTCGATCTCATCGGCGATCCGCTGCGCCTGAATCAGGCGCTCACCAACGTCATCAATAACGCCGTCAAGTTCACCGAGCAGGGCGAAATCCACATCAAGGCCGCCTTGGTCGAGCGCGTGGATGACAACCTGCTGCTGCGCTTCACCGTACGCGACACGGGCGCCGGCATGACCGCCGAGCAGTGCGCGAAGCTGTTCCAGCCGTTCACGCAGGCCGACATGTCCACCACCCGCAAGCACGGCGGCACCGGACTGGGCCTGACGATCAGCAAGACACTGGTGGAGCTGATGGGCGGCGAGATCGGGCTCGAGAGCGAGCCCGGCGTGGGCACCACGTTCTTCTTTACCGTGCGCGTCGGCCTTGGCCAGGCCACCGACCGCCGCACGATGGTCCCCGAGGCGATGCATCGGTTGCGGGCGCTCGTGGTGGACGACAACCCGGTGGCACGCGAAATCCTGACCGACTCGCTCGGCGACCTCGTGGCCACCGTGGATTCGGTGAGTTCGGGCGCCGAAGCGCTGGCCGCCATCCGACAGCACAACGCCGACGGCGACGCGCCGTACGATGTGGTGTTCATGGACTGGCGGATGCCCGGGCTGGACGGCTTGCAAACCGCGCGGCTGTTGCGATCGGAGACGGGGCTCACGTCGCAACCGGCGGTAGTCATGGTGACCGCCTTCAGTGGGGAGGAGGTCAAGGAAGCGGCAGGCGCCCTCAATCTTGACGGCTTCATGGTGAAACCGGTGAGCAAGTCGATGGTGCTCGACACGCTGGTCAGCTTGTTCGCCAGCGCGGCCGAAACCGGGACGATGCGCTCGGTCGCCGGGTCGCCAGAGCTCGACACCGATCTCGCACGGTGCGCGGGCGCGCGCGTGTTGCTCACCGAAGACAACGAGATCAATCAGCAGATTGCCATCGAGCTGCTGGAAGGGGCCGGTGCGCACGTCACGGTGGCGAACAATGGCCGCGAGGCCGTCATGCACCTCGATGCGAACCCCACCGGATTCGACGTCGTGTTCATGGACCTGCAGATGCCCATCATGGACGGGCATCAGGCGACGATGGCGATCCGCAACGACGCGCGCTTCACCACGCTGCCGATCATCGCGATGACCGCGCACGCGTCGAACGATGAGCGCGCGCGCTGTCTGGCCGAGGGCATGAACGACCACATCTCCAAGCCCATTGCGCCGGCCATCCTCTTTGCCACGCTGGAGAAGTACTACGCGCCCGCACGGGCGGCCGCCGTGCGGTCCGCACGGGCCGCCGCGGCCGTGCCGGTGAGTGCCACACCCGGCGCCGCACCCGTGTCCGCACCGGTGGCCGCACCCGATGCGCTGCCGCGGATTCCCGGGCTCGCGGTGGACGAGGGGCTCGCCCGCGTGGCTGGAAACAAGAAGTTGTACGTGAAGCTGCTGCGGCAGTTCGTGGCGCAGGAAGCTGACGCGGGCGCACGCATCAGCGCCTGTCTGGCCAGCGGCGATCGCGGCACCGCCGAGCGGCTCGCCCACACCGTGAAGGGCGTGGCGGGCTCGCTCGGCGCCGGCGCCGTCCAAGCCGCCGGTGGGGTGCTGGAAAAGGCGATCGGCGACGGGGCCGACGCCGACACCTGTGCGCCGCACTGTGACGCGCTGGCCGCAGAAATGGCCCTGCTCATCGAACGGCTCGGGCCGGATTACGCGCCGGCCCCCGTGGAAGCCGCGGCGGCCCCGGTGGCAGCCTTCGATCCGGCCACCGGACGAGCCATCGTGGAACGCACGCTACAGCGTCTCGCCGACTTCGATGCCGATGCTGCCGACGACCTCGACACCCATCGCGACGTGTTCCGCGCGCTGCTGGGCCACGAGGGCTTCGCCGCGTTTGAAGGGCACG
>CAIUOO010000344.1 GCA_903900795.1 uncultured Gemmatimonadota bacterium
ACCGATCAGTGGCGTGGTCGCGGCAGCGATCGAGCTGTCGGCAGCAGCGGTCACGTGCACTCCGTGAAGGGGATCCGCAGCCGCAACCGGGCTGCTCTGAGGGCGAAAGTTACGCGGACGGGTGACGGCTTCCAACCCGATTGGGATAGCCGACGCCCCGCCCCGGCGCATTGGGGTGCGCTACGCCGAGGAAGCCGTCCGCCAGAAGTACCACTCGCGCGCGGCCGTCCACCCTTCGGCGGCGGCCCGGTCGCTCCCGTGAATGCACGCCGCGCTCGCGGTCGTCAGCGCCCGGAAGGCGTCGTCAAACTCCTTCAGCAGGTCGCGGGTCTCCGCGCTGGCGGGGCGCGCCCGCAGCCGCTGCGCGATCTCGTGGCGTACGGCGAGCAGCTCGCCCAGGTCATCCATGGCGCAGGAACGCACCAGCGAATCAACCCCCCGCGCCCAAAGCGCCACGAGGGCCGGCAGGTTCACGCGGTCGAGGGTCATCGAGTGAACCCCGGCTACTTCTTGGGTGGTCCCACCACCGGCAGGCGCTCCGTGCCGCTCCATTCCTGGAACGAGCCGTCGAACATGCGCGCGTCGTGCCCCAGCATCGTCGCCACGAACCACAACAGCGTGGCCTGCTGCCCGATGTGGCAATACGTGATCACCGGCTTACTCTGGTCCACGCCCGCGTCGGCGAACAGCGTTTTCAATTCGCCGATCGACTTCAGGTAGCCGTTCGTGCTCACGCTCGACAAGGGCACGTTCACCGCCGTCGGAATGTGACCCGGACGTGGATACCCGCCGCCGTCACCGTTGTAGAATCGCGTGAGGCGCGCGTCGATGATATGCCGCGTGCTGTCCTTCGTGGCCGCTTCCACCTGCGCGATGGTGGCGATGATATCCGGGCGCAGCTTCGGCGTGAATGTCACCACCGGCGCGGCCGCCGGCGCGGCCGTCGTCACCGCCCGCGACTCGCTCTTCCACGCCTGATAGCTGCCGTTCATCAACGAGATGCGGTCCATTGCGCCCAGATACGCGAGCGTGATGAACACGCGCGTGGCCGATTGCAGCGCGCCATCGTGCGGGATCACGATCACCCGTGTGCGATCGCCGATGCCATTGCGCACGGCCCACGCCGTGAGCTGTTCGGCGCCGGCCAGCTGCAGCGTGAGTCCGCCCGGCACGGTCGGCAGCGCCACTTCGTCAAGCGTGGTGTGCCGCGCGCCCACGATGTGCCCGCTGTCATACTGCGCCTTGGTGCCCACGTGCAGCATCACGAGATCGCGATCGTTCTGGTGCTCGGCCAACCACGCCGTGGTCACGAGCATGTTCGCCGGGTTCGGCGTGGGCATCGCGCGCGGTGGCGCGCGATGGCAGGCGCCGACGGCCAGCGCGCCGGCGGCCACGACCGCTGAGACGATCAGGCGGCGCATCATGGGGTGATCACCGGACGGCCGCGCGCGTCACGCACTTCCACGGGCGCGATGCCCGTTGCTTTGAGGGCGGGTTCGATCGTCGCGCGATCGCCCGTGATTACGATGGTCATCTTCGTAGGGTCGAGGTATTTGGTGGCCACCCGCTGCGCCGATTGCACGGTGACCGCGCCGATGCCGGCGTTGAACGTACTGAGCGTGGTGAGTGGCAGACCGTACGGAATCAACTGCGACAGCTGGGTTGCGATATCGCCGGTGGACTCGAAGTTCTCCGCGTACCCAAGCTGCAGGTACCGCTTCGCCTTCGCCAGTTCATCGGCGGGCAGGGGCTCGCGAATCGCCTTCAACTCGCGCATGAACTCGATCAGCGCCGAGTCCGTTTTGGCCGATACCACTTCCGCATTCGCGCGGAACGGGCCCGCCTGTTTGCGCATGGTGAAGCTCGACCCCGCACCGTAGGTGTAGCCCTTCTTTTCGCGCAGTGTGTTGTTCAGGCGCGACGTGAACGACCCCCCGAGCGCCGTGTTGACGACCATCAGTGGGTAATAGTCGGGGGTGCTGCGCGCCACGCCAAGTCCTCCCAGACGGAAGCTCGATTGCGCGGCCTTGGGCTTGTCCACGAGGTAGATGGTGGTGGCCTTGCCGCCGGCACTGGCCGGTGCCGGCGTGGCGGCCAGCGCGGGGAGCGTGCCGCGTGCCCATGCTCCGAACACGCGACGCGCCATCGCCTCGGCATCGGCCACCGACAGATCACCAACGATCACCAACGTCGCGTTGTTCGGGCGATACCACGTTTTCCAGAACGCCTGCACATCATCACGCGTAAGGCTCTCGGTGCTCTCCTTGGTGCCGATCGTGCTCTGGCCATACGGATGCGCCTCGCCATACACCAGCGCCGCGAAGGCGCGATCGGCCATGGCCGGTCCGCGATCCTGCTCCTGCAGCAGACCTGTGGTGCGCTCGCTCTTGAGACGCAGGAACTCCTTCTCGGCGAACGTGGGCCGCAACACCACATCGGCCATGAGATCCATCGCGCTGTCGAGCGTGGCCTTGGTGGAGTGCATCGCGATCGTGCTCTGCTCGAACGCCGCGCTGGTGCGCAGCCCGATGGCGAGGAAGCCGATCTGTTCTGCCAGGCCGAGCGCATCACGCGCGCCGGCCCCTTCGTCGAGCAGGTTCGCCGTGAGGGTGGCCAGCCCGGCCTTGCCCTTGGGATCGGCTTCGGCGCCGGTGCGAATCACCAACGAGGCGTCCACGACCGGAATCTCATGCTGCTCGACGATCACGAGCTTGAGTCCGTTGGGGAGCACACGTTCCGTGATTGTGGGGAGCGTGAGCGGCTTCGGTGCCCCCAGCGTGGGCGGCGTGGCTGATGCCGGTTGCACCACCGCGGGCTGCGCGGACAGCATCACCGGCGCCGACGCCAGCGACGCGAGAACCATCAGCGTGTAGCGCATCAGCGGAGGTCTCCTGCGGTCAACGCGAGGTCCTTCTTGCCTTCCGGCACCACGGTGAGCACGATCTTCGGCTGGCCGGCGACGTACTGCTTCGCCACGCGCTGGATGTCGGCGAGTGTGAGCGACTCATAGCGCTCGAGGTCCTTGGCCATGTAGTCCGGGGTGCCCGCGAAATAGTTGTAGTAACTGAGTTGGGTGGCTTTGCCGAGCACGCTCGACAAGCGATCGATCGTGCTGGCCCGCATGCCGTTCTTCACGCGAATCAACTCCCGTTCGGTCACGCCGCGTTCGGCCACGTCGGCAATCACCTTGGCGATCTCCGCATCGATCTCGCGCGGGTGCACGCCGGGTTTGGCGGTGGCGGTCAGCATGATCATGCCATCGAGCTTGCTCGAGCTGTTGCCCATGCTCACATCCTGCGCGATCTGCTTCTCGTACACGAGGGTGCGGTATAGTCGCGAGCTCTTGCCGCCGGCAATGATGTCGGTGAGCGCATCGAGTGCGGCGTCGTCGGGGCTGAACGTCTTCACGCTGTGCCACACGTAGTACGCGCGCGGCAGCTGCACGCGGT
>CAIUOO010000345.1 GCA_903900795.1 uncultured Gemmatimonadota bacterium
CGATCGGGTGCACTCGCTGCTGCGCACGGCGCTGGGGCGCACGGCGCTGGGGCGCGGTGCGCCGGCCGCTCCGCCGCCCTCGGTGGAGTCCACCGCGGTGGAATCGCCCGTCGCGTTGTCGACCGTGGTGGAGCGGCCCGCTCCGGCACCGGCCGAACAGCTGTCACTCGGACGCGACGCCGCGGGCACGTCGTACGTGCTGAATCTCGCCACCGGAGGGATCGACGCGCTCGCGCCCGCCGTCGAGCCGTCACCGGTTCCGTCCGCCGATGCATCACACGCCCATCGATCACCGATGCTCGCACCGATGCTCGCACCGGTCGAACCCATCGCGCAGATCACGCGGGACCGTCTCGCGCAGATCCTCCACGCCGGCGGATATCAGGTGGAGCGTGATGTCGATGGCGACATCGTGGCGTGCACGGAGATCGGCGAGGTGCTGGTGGTGGCGGACGGTCGCCGCGAGATGGTGCGCTTCCTGCGCACGTTCGTGCTTCGCGATGACGTCACTCCGCGGTCCCGCCTGCTGCTCGCGAACCGGCTGAATGCCAAGGGGCTCGTCGCACGGTATTACATCGGCATCGAATCCGATCTCGCGGTGGAGTGCGACATCGTCTGCGCGACGGGATTGGATCCGACACAGCTGCTGGCCACGCTGCGCCTGTTCACGACGCACGTGGAGCGGATGTTGACGTCGGGGCGGACGCGCCGGTACTTCGCGTAAGGGTCGACGCGACAACGGCCAGCTCCTCAGCGAGATGTACGAAGAGACCTACGCCTCCGCGGAGTAGGTCGCACCCCTCACCGCAGCCAGTGCACCCATGTCCACGCTGTCCGTCTATCACCGGGACAACCGCATTCTGCGCGGCGCCCGCACGGTGTCGCAGCAGTACCAATTCACGCCCCTCACCGATGGCCGTGTGCGCGTGACCGGCGGGACGCAGCCGTATGAGGTCACCGCCCTCACCGACTGGTCGGCGGCGCCCACGTGCACCTGTCCCGACCACCAGCGCACGGACACCAAGGGCTACTGCAAGCACATCATCGCCGTTCTGCTGCGCGAGCCCGCGCTGCACTGCCAACTCCTCGAGCTCTTTCTCTGATGCCTCCCAAGGCGAAACCGATTCCCCTGCCGCCCGAAGGCTACAGCTGGCCCGAGTTGTACCGGCTCGTGGGTACCACGCTGCGCACGGGGCTCTCGGTGCTGCTCCGCGGCCATCCCGGGGTAGGCAAGAGCACCCTCGCGCAGGCGCTGGCCGCCGACTTCGGACTGCCGCTCATCGACATCCGCCTCGCGCAGCGCGACCCGTCCGATCTGTGCGGGGTCTGGTTTCCCGACAAGGATTCACGCTCGCTGATCGCGTATCCGCCGGCCTGGGCACAGCGTGCGGCCACCGAGCCGTGTCTGGTGTTTCTCGACGAAATCAACGCCGCGGTCACCAAGCTGCATCAGGCGGCCGCGTACCAGATCGTGCTCGAGAAGCGCGTGGGTGATGTGCACTTTCATCCCGGTACGGTGGTGCTGGCCGCCGGCAATCTCGAAGACGACAACGCCATCGTGAGCTCGCTGTCGTCGGCGCTATGCAACCGCTTTGCGCACTTCATCATGAAGGTCGATCCACCGGCCTGGCTGGAGTGGGGCGCGCGTACGGGGGTCGATGCGTCGGTGCTGGCGTACATCGGACACC
>CAIUOO010000346.1 GCA_903900795.1 uncultured Gemmatimonadota bacterium
ACCGCGTGCACGGCGGATGCGCGATCGTCAGCGCGGATCAGCAGCGACTCGAATCCGGAAATCCCCAGCGACAACGCGACCGGCGCGGCCATGCCGAAGATGGCCGGCTTGGCCTGATACCTCGCGAGACGCCGGAGCAACAGCATCAACTCGCGTAATCCCGCGCTGCTCAGGAAGGTGAGACCCGAGGCATCGAGCACCACGCAACGATCATCGTCGGTGAGGTGCTCGTCGAGGAATGCGGTGAAGCGCGTGGCGGTCGTCCCATCCATCTGGCCTATCATGACCACCACCACGACCGGCCCTTCCCGCTCGAGCCCCAGCTGAAGCGTACTCATGGCATGCTCCTCCTCATGGATTCAAGTACCGTGTGATCACGACCTCTCATCTCCCCAGCTTACCGTGTGTCACCCGCCGCCGCAGGTCCTGCCCCTCACTACCTTTCGCAATGTGGCCGTGACGCGTCTTCTGTCTCCTCCTCACCAGCTCTCTTCGTGCCTACCTCACCCGATACCCGCGCGGTGCTCGACCAATTGCTCGCCACCCATGGGCTCACGCCTGACACCCGGCTCTTTCGGGAAGCCCTGTTCAGCGCGCTTCATCCCACCGACACACCGGGCCAGTTCCGCGTCCGCGCGAACGCCGCCCCCAGCGAGTCCGTCATCGACGTGTATGGAGCGGGCCATCTGGCGCAGGCCGAATCGATGGGCGCCGGCCTCGCGTTCGCTGAAAGCGCGCGCCCCAATTGGCAGGAGACCATGGAGCTGCGCACGCTCCGCCTCGACGCCAGCAGCGGCGGGCTACCCGACCCGCATGTAGAAGTGGAAGTGCGGCTGGGTGACCTCCTCGCGCAGGGCGCGCTGCTCTACCCCGTGGAGTCGGTCACGGTGGAACGCGCGTGGTACTGCACGATGCCCGATGGCGACGTCGTCGTCCGCATCGTTCCGTAATCACCGGGCGCGACCAAGGTGATACGAGGTGTACCTCTCTTTTCGAGTGTTTGCCATGTCCCGAGCTGTCCTGACACTGGGTTCGCTGCTGCTCGCCACCGGATGCGCGGTGGCCACGTCCTCGACCACATCCGCACCGTTGAGAGCGGGCACCGCACCCGCGCGCGCCGACGACTTCTTCTGGGCCGACCAGCCGGTCGGGAATCGCCACACACTCATGCCGTCGTCCAAGACGGTGGTCTATGGCGGCTACGACGCCGAGGCCACGCCGGTGCTGCGCATCGCGTCGGGTGATGAAGTCGACCTGGGCGCCGTGTCCACGTGCGGGGCGCGCTTGCTGCAGCCGGGCAAGGACAGCGGCACCGTCGAACCGGCGTACCGCGAGATCGTGAACGCGGTGCGCGATTCCACCCTGCGGCGCGGCCCCGGTGGGCACATTCTCACGGGCCCCATCTACGTGGACGGCGCGGAACCCGGCGATGTGTTGGAAGTGCGCATCAAGCGGGTGGAGCTGGACATCCCCTACGCATGCAACTCGTTCGGCCCGCGCAGCGGCTTCCTCCCCGAAGATTTTCCCGGCAAATCGCAACAGCGAATCGTGCCGCTCGATCGCGTGCGCATGATCGGTCACTTCTCCGACTCGCTGGGTATCGAGATTCCACTGGTGCCGTTCTTCGGCAGCATGGGTGTGGCACCGGCCACCGGACGTATCAACAGCGCACCCCCCACCACGCACGCCGGCAATCTCGATAACAAAGAGCTGCACGCCGGCACAATTCTGTACATCCCCGTGAAGGCCAGGGGCGCGCTGTTCGAAGCCGGTGACGGACACGCCGCGCAGGGCGACGGCGAAGTGGACATCACCGCGCTCGAGACAGCGCTGCGCGGTCGATTCCAGTTCATCGTGCGCAAGGACATGACGCTCACCTGGCCGCGCGGCGAAACGCGCACGCACTACATCGCCATGGGCACCGACAGCAGTCTCACGGTGGCCACCAAGGTTGCCGTGCGTGAGGCCATTACGCTGTTGGCCGACGTGAAGAAGATGACGCGCGAAGACGCGTACATGCTCGTGAGCACCGGGTGCGACGTGCGCATCACGCAACTGGTGGACGGCACGATGGGCGTGCATGTGATGATCCCCAAGCGGCTTTTCGTGCGGTAGCGACGGAGAGCGGCAGCGATCCCCCGCCCTCACCGCCCGAGCGTGGCGTGCTCCAATCGCGGCAGCACGTACCGCGCGAACAGGTCGCACTCCGCGGCGTGCGGATAGCCCGAGAAAATGAACGAATCCATCCCCACCGCACGGTACGCGTTGATCTTCGCCAGCACCTGATCGGGGTCGCCCACGATGGCCGCACCGCAGCCGGATCTGGCGCGGCCGATCCCTGTCCACAAGTGCGCCTCCACGAATCCATCATCATCGGCCGCGTCGCGCAGCTCGGCCTGTCGCCGGACGCCGACGTTGGCGGCGTCGAGTGACTTGCCACGAATGGCATCGCCCTGCGCCGCATCGAGCTTCGACAGGAGCCGCTTCGCATACGCGCGCGCTTCGGACTCGGTCTCGCGCACGATCACGTGCGCGCGATACCCGAACCGGAGCGGTCGCCCTTTGGCCGCCGCGCGAGCGCGCACATCGGCCACGACGTCCTGCACCACGTCCATCGTGTCAGGCCACATCAGGAACACGTCGGCGGCCTCGGCCGCGGCCTCGCGCGCCAGCGGCGACAGTCCGCCGAAGTACAGCGGCGGACAGCGCCCCGACACGGTGGTCACGCGCGGCGGATCGAGCGTAAGCCGGTAGAACTCTCCATCCACGTCGATCGACTCGCCGTTGAGCATCGTCCGCAGAATGCGCATCACCTCGACGGTGCGCCGGTATCGCGCCCCTCCGTCGAGTACGTCGCCGGGCATGTCCGACGAGATGATGTTCACGGTCAGGCGCCCGCCGAGGATGCGATCCAGGGTCGCGATGCGCCGCACCAGCTGCGGTGGCCAGTCTTCGCCCATGCGCACGGCCATCAAGAGCCGGATCTGCGTCAGCAGCGGCGCGACGGCCGCCGCAAAGACGGTCGTGTCGATCCCCAGCGCGTATCCGCTCGGGAGCAGGATATTGTCGTATCCCGCGCGGTCCGCCGTGAGCACAATGTCTCGGCAATGCTCCCAGCTCGAGACCAGGGACGGGTCGGGTACGCCGAGGAACTCGTAGTCGTCGTCGCACAGCGCCGCGAACCACGCGACTTCGCAGGGCGGAAGCGCATGGGTCATGGCAGCGGCTCCCCGCGAGCGGCCACGAGCACGTCGTACCACTGCGCGCGGGTCCATCGCACGGTCATGGCGGTAGCCGCCTCGCGGATGCGCGCGGCGTGCTGCGACCCGATGATCGGGATGGCACGCGACGGATGCGCCATCACCCACGCGAAGGCCGCGGTGGTGCGCGAGACCCCCTGCACGGCGGCCACGCGATCGAGCGCCGCCGCGACAGCGACTTCGCGTGCGGTCGCCGGTTGGGCGATGCGCCCCCCGCCGAGTGGCGACCACGCGAGCACGGCGAGTTGCAGACGCATCGCCTGATCGAGCTGGCCATCGACCAGCGGACCAAGACACAGCGGCGAGAACTCGGGCTGGCTGCTTGCGAGCGGCACGCGCAAGTTTTGCGCGAGTGCCTCCACCTGCGCCGGCGTGAAGTTCGACACGCCGATCGCACCGATCTTGCCAGCACGGTGCGCATCCTCGAGGCTGCGCGCCAGTTCCTGCGGATGCGTGAGCACGTCGGGACGATGCACCTGCCACAGCTCCACGCGTTCGCACCGCAGGCGCCGCAACGAATCGTCGATCGCGCGCGCGATCCAGGCGGGGCTGCTGTCGTACGGCGTGGGCGGAGTGATGCCCCCCTTGGTTGCCAGCACCATCTGCCCGCGCAGGTGTGGTGCCGCCGCGAACACGCGCCCCAGCAACAGTTCGGCCGCGCCGAAGCCCTGCGCGCCGTAGCCATAAATGTCGGCCGTGTCGAAGAGCGTGATGCCCGCCGCCAACGCGGCCTCGACCAGCGCCTGCGCCGCGGACTCGCTGTGCCCCGCGAAGCGCCACATCCCCCACGCGATGGGCGCGACCGACGGGCCGTCTACCCCCAGCCGGACATTGGTCGGTGCGGGCAACTGCTGCTGGGACAACGGCGGAAACGCGTCAGTCATGGCGTCCGGATCAGAGAATGGCGTGGTGTGTTTCATGCGAGGGCTCCGGCGGCGGCGGCGTGCTCACGGCCCAGCGCGAGCAGCACCGCGCGCATCGGCGCGGCGGCGCGCACGAACACCGGCGGCATCCCGCGTGGCGCGGCGGCATGGTGCCACCCCACGGCCACGGGCGCGCCGTCGTACAGACCGAGCCATTCGTCATTGGGTAGATAGACGTCGCGCGACTCGACGCCCTCGGACACCACCGGCGCGACCAACAGATCACGGCCGTAGAGATATTGATCCTGCATCGTCCAGCAGC
>CAIUOO010000347.1 GCA_903900795.1 uncultured Gemmatimonadota bacterium
CAGCGCGTGAGCGCATCAGCGCGTGAGCGCATCAGCGCGTGAGCGCATCAGCGCGTGAGCGCATCAGCGCGTGAGCGCATCAGCGCGTGAGCGCATCAGCGCGTGAGCGCATCAGCGCGTGAGCGCATCAGCGCGTGAGCGAGCGAATCGCACCACCGATCACGTCATCGAATTGGGCGTCCATGCCCTGCATGGAGAAGTGCGCATCCACGGCCTGGGACGCCTGTGCGCCGATACGCCGGCGCTCCGCCGCGTCGTCCGCGAGGCGGCAGGCGAGCGCCGCCGCCGCTTGGGCATCGCCGTCCGGATAGACAAAACCACTCTCGCCGTGCACGACGGCCTGACACACCGTGGGAATATCCGGCACGAGCAGCGGGAGTCCTGCGCTCATGTACTCCACGATCGCAAGTGAGAACGCCTCGCCCTTGGACGGATGAAGCGCCAGATCGGCGGAACCGAGCAGCGGTCGGATATCAGTGCGGCGACCGGCAAAGATAAAATGGTTGCCGATTCCGGAACTATCGGCGAGCCGTCGGAGTCGCTCGAGATCCGGCCCATCGCCGCAGAATACAAAGACCATATCCGTTCGTCGTCGCTCGACGACGCAGAGTCGTGCCACTTCGATGACAAAATCGATGCGTTTGTACGGGTTGGCGCGCGCGACCGTCATGCAGATGATGGCATCTGTCCGCAGCGCGAAGGTGCGCCGGGCATACTCCCGGTCGCCGGTGCCGCGAACGGGGGCGATACCGTTCTGCACCACCGCGCAGCGCACCGCTGGAATCCGTGCGTTGCGTACGGCACGCTCGCGGATCAAGGGAGACACGCTGACGTGGAGATCTGCGCTGAGCATCGGCACGCGGCGCCACATGGCCTTGAGCACGCCTTTAACGCCACCAATGGCTGGTCGATCACCCGGCGTATGATCGTGCGTGACGATGCAACGCACGCCCGCAAGGCGCAGCGACAGATACGTCAGGCTGGTGAAAGCCCGGTCGGTAAAATAGACCAACCGTACTTTGCGGGCGCGCACGAGTCGCACGGTGCGGAAGAGTCCTCGCAGGCCAGCGCCAGGCACCGGCAGTACAACGTGCTCGATCCGCGCGGCCCGGATCGTCTCCGGAATCTCGCCTGTCTCAGGGTACGCCAGCAGCGTCTGCAGCGTCGACTCGCCGGCCAGCCTCGCCGCACGGACCCAGAAGTGCTCCATCAGCCACCAAGCGAACCCGACATCCGGCCGGTAGTTGGCGACGAGCAGGACCGTACCGTGCGCGATGCCCAGCGGGGCGGAAGTCTGGGCTGACGTGGCCGACATTCAGGGCGTTGACGTACGGTGAACCGCATCCTGCAGCACGTCCAGCGTCTGTCGGGCGATGTGCTGCCAGTTGTACGTCGATTCCACCTGAGCGCGGGCGACTCGACCGATGGCGGCGAGATCGTACTGTCCATCGGCCACCTCGAGCAGGCGGCGCCTGAGGTCTTCCGGCGTGTTGTCGAACAACAGCCCGTTTGTCCCCGGGACGATGAGTTCGCGCAGCTGTCCGACATCGGAACCGATCACGGTCTTTCCGCACGCCATGTAATCGAACATTTTCATCGGCGAATTGTGGAACCCCCACGGTGACCACGGATACGCGGGGTAAATCGACACACCGACATCCACGGCGCGCACGTAGCCGGACACCATCTCGTGGGGGACTTTCACGTACGTGACCGTGTTGCGGGCGGTGATGGCGCGCGGTGCCTGCTGATTCATCAACAAGACAAAGCGTATCGGATCACCAGCCGCTTCACATAGCGCAATCGTCTGCTCGAGCACGTCGAGTCCCTGCCACGGATACATCGGCGAGCCAGCATAGAGCACCGTGAGGCAGCCGGCGAATGCCGCAGGCAGCTCAGCGACCGGTCCGGTGGGGGTGTCCGCGAGATGGTCGGCCCCGTTGGGGAGCACCACCGCTCGCCGGATACCGAGCCCCTCAGTGGCGTAGCGCGCCAGCGACGAGGAGACGCAGGTGGCGGCCGATGCGCGTTGCGCGAGTTCGCGTCGCAGTCGCTCTTCGGCGCGGATGCCCGGCATTTGGCGCCAGGCGTGTAGGCGTCGCCTGAGTCTATCGACCGCCTGGCCGAACCACCCGCTGCCCCCGTCGCGATCGCCACCCAGCCACGAGTAGGCGAGACTCTCATTGGCGGGCGCATTGATCTCCCACACCATCGGTCGTCGAGCGCTCTTCAGCAGCCTCACCAGCTCCGTATCAGCGCCGAGGCGATTGGCGTCGATGCGCACGTACAAGACATCCACCTCGGCCAGCAGTGCAGCGGCACCCGCGGCCGTGCGCGGATACGACGTGGCACCGGGCACCGTATCATCACCCCAGGTAACCACGTCATGCCCTTCAGCCATGAACCGTCGCATGAGCTGCAGGGCGTGCACGTGATTGCCACCCTTCGGCGGAAACGCCTGGAAGTCGTAGATCGAGGCGATCTTCATCGTGAGTTCTCGCTCCCTGTGATCGAACCACTGAAACGACGGATCACCGCCACGGTCGACTGGAGCTCCTCGGTCAGACCCTGAACACCACTGGCGAGCGTCTCGCGGACCGCAGGCCACTCGCGCAGCAGCCGCTCCGCCCGACTGATCAAGCCATCCGCCGTTGCCTCCTCGATCGGTACCGCCAGCCACGCCAAGCGCAATCGTTTGAACAGTTCGGTCGTCTTGAATTCGTACGCGATCGGCAACACCGGACACCCCGCGCAGAGGGCGAGGATGGCGACATGCATACGCGTGGCCACCACCAGATCGAAGGTCCCCAGCGTGGCCTGAAGCGCTGCAGGGTCGCGGAATACCCCGTCCACGGTCACCCGGGCCGCCACGGCCGGGTCGAGTCGTGCGACGACGCGACGTGCGGTGGCAGCGTCATCGGTCCAGTAATCAGGAATGCCCTGGCATGACGAGAGGAACGTCACCTCGGCGTCGTGCGTGGTCACGAGCCAATTGGCGAGCGCGGCGACACCGGCAAAGTAGCGGTCTTCACCGCCGTCACCGGACCCGTCTGCGAAGTGCTTCCACTCGCGCACGGAAATCGCGACGCGACGGACCGGAGACGCAATCGACGCGACGGCCGGGACTCTCGGCGTCGCGCCTGCCGATGGTCTCGTGGCCAACGCGAACGCGGCATCCGGGACAATCCGCACACGGCCGGCCGGTACCCCGATCGACTCGAGGTGTTGCCGCGATTGCTCGTCACGCACGAACACAAATCGGCTTCGTCCGAACACGTCGGCGAATCGCTTCACAAGCCGGGTATTCGTGAAGGGACCCATCGACTGCGGCATGAACGCGAGTGGGCGATCGAGCGCCAGCGTCAGCTCGTAGTCCCGGAGTGGCGACTCTGTGTCGTACGCGGGTACGAGATAGGTCCCACCACTGGCGACGACGAGGTCGGCGCGCAGGTACTCCGCCAGCACATCCCGTTCGCCGTCCGCGGCGAACAGCGCCGCAACCGGATGCCATCCGTACTGCATCAGGCGACCCGCCCAGCGCAATCGCCACGCGTCGAAGCGCCACAGGCGGTGCTCGTAGCCGAGGCGGGTGATGGTACGACCGATCCCGCCGCGTGGTCGTGGTGCGAACAGCGATGGCACGAAGTGCATCCACGGGTACAAGGCCGAAGCAGCGGTGGCGTTCTTATCGACCGCGACGACCTCCACCGACTCACCGAAGGCCTGTTGGAGTAACCGCTCGGTGCCTCGCAAAATCGCCGCATCGCCCGGGTTGAGCGCCACAATCGTCGAGACCAACACTCTCACCGACCGGTGGCCCCGCTCTCGTAACCATACGCAGCGAGCCAAGGCCCGCAGGTGTCCTCGATCGCCTTCAGCTCAGTCGGCCCGAAAAACTCGCTCCACACCGCCCGCCGATCACCCTTGGGCTGGAATTGCGTATCCACGTGCTCCATGATGGAATACTTCGGCTCGAGATCGACCGCACGGCACATTGCCGCAATGTGTGCCGACTTGTCGCGCATGAAGTCCTCGTACTTTGACACGACGACGCTCGCACCAGCGTGTTGCATCCGCTCGGCCATACGCGCCCATCGCCGCGCCATCGCCTCAATCGGGGTGTCCCCGCCGAAATCCGGACTCCGCCCATCGAGCACACGGCGCCACGTCTCGGGTATCCGGGACAAGAGCGGTTGCATGGCGACGACGCGGCCAGGCAACTGCAGACGATTGAGGATGGACCGAATATTGTCGCGGGGATCGCGGATCGTGAATATCCAGCCGGCCGCGGGGTAGGCCGCTGAAAGGTGCTCGTGGAAAAAGACCAGATTGGGATCCTTCACCAGATGTCCGCGCCATATCCGTGGGTAGCGACGCATGAGTTCGCCGAGCGCAATCTGGCCGCTGAACAGCTCGTCGCGAAACTGGATTCCCTGCAAGTCGAGCTTGTAGAACGGGTCGTTCACGGCGGACTGCCCGCTTGCCAGTCCCATCAGCCGGAGGATCGCCGTGGTTCCGGATTTCGGCATCCCGCTCACGAAGACGGCGGGACGGGGCGGCGCGCTGAGCCGCAAGAACAACCGATCGAGCACAGTCATGGCGAAATTAGATGCATGTGCGATGCGTGTGCGATGCGTGTGCGATGCGTGTGCGATGCGTGTGCGATGCGTGTGCGATGCGTGTGCGATGCGTGTGCGATGCGTGTACAGGGAAGTCTGTGCTACATCGGACGATCGGCGCCGGCGGCCAGCAACGAAACCTAGCCTCTTTGGACGCCACCGTGTCAAGCGTAGCGTGCTTGTCCTCACCCGATGGCGTTGCTTGATTAACCCTCGGTCGTCTTCCGGTACACGGTTTTCCGCTCGTCTCTCACATCGACTATGCTGGACATCTACCGTAAGGTATTCTCGCTCCTCGATGACCACGAGCGCCGACGCGCGTTTCTGGTATTTCTGGTGATGCTGGTGATCGGCGTCAGCGAGGTGGCGGGCGTCGCGTCCATCATGCCGTTCATCGCGGTGCTCGCCAACCCAGATGTCGTGCTGTCGAACGGCTATCTGGCGCGCGTCTACGCGGTGGTCGGCTTCCAGTCGAAGGACAACTTCGTCTCTGCCCTCGGCGCGGCCTTTTTTCTGGTCCTCGTGGGGACGCTCGCACTCCGCGCGCTTGGCACGTGGACCCAATTGCGGTTTACGCAGAATCGATCACAGGCGTGGAGCGGTCGCCTCATCGCTACGTATCTGCATCAGCCGTACGAGTGGTACCTCAACCGTCACAGTGCCGATCTGACCAGTTCGATTCTTGGCGAGGTGGACGCGGTCGTCAACAGCGCGCTCACGCCGGCCATGCAGGCGATCGCCCAGTGTCTCGTGGCCCTCATGCTGCTCGTGATGCTCGTCGTCGTCGATCCGCTCCTGGCCTTGGCCATCGGCACCGTGCTCGGCGGCGGATACGGCGCGATTTCGGTAGTCATGCGAACGCGACTCCGCACGCTGGGCGAAGAGCGGCGACTGGCTAACCGGGCCCGGTATCGCGTGGTCCAGGAAACGTTCGGCGGCATTAAGGACGTCAAGATCGGTGGGCTCGAGGTGCGAGCGCTGGAGCGGTTTCGGGTGCCCTCCCGCGTCCGCTCGCAGCGACAGATCACCATGGGGTTGATGTCGTCGCTGCCATCGCTGGCGATGCAGGCCCTCCTCTTTGGCGGCATGCTCCTCATGCTCCTGTATCTGCGGCGCAGCTACGGCGACTTTGATCAGGCGCTGCCGGTCATCAGCCTGTATGCCTTCGGGGCATACCGCCTGATGCCCGCCGTGCAGCGCATCTTCGAGGAGGCAGGGAAACTCCGGGGCTCGGAAAC
>CAIUOO010000348.1 GCA_903900795.1 uncultured Gemmatimonadota bacterium
GCTCACGTTCCTGTCGGTTGACGGACTCGTTGCCCTGCAGGGCGGCCTCCCCATCACGGTGGGCGGCAAGGTGATCGGCGCCGTCGGCGTGAGTGGCGCCACCAGCGCGCAGGACGAACAGGTGGCCGCCACCGCGATCGCGGCCGTCATCAAGCCGTAAGCGAAGCCCTCAGCGAAGCCCTCAGCGAAGCCCTCAGCCAAGCCCTGACGCGCGACCTATCGCCGCTCGTCGTGTCCGCGAAAGCCGAGGCGCCGATTCACAGCGCGTCGTTCATCGAGCGTCATCCGCGACCAGCTGCCGATTTCGCTGAGCGTGCGGCGACAGCCCCGACATTCCTGGCCCACGTCGAGCAGGCACACCTTGAGACAGGGCGACGTGGCCGGGAACGCGGACAACGGTAGCAGCGGATCGTTCACGGCGCGGCCTTGACCGCGTTCCACGACGGACACGACGGTGCCTGCCCAGCGGGCCGCGGCGGTCCATCAGGGCGCGGCAGCGTATCCGCCACCTGCATCAGCTCCACGTCGAAAATGAGCGTGGCCCGCTCCGGAATCACCGGCGGCCGACCCTTCTCACCGTAGGCCAACTGCCACGGAATGATGAGCCGGCGCGACCCGCCCACGTTCATCCCCTGAAAGCCCAGATCCCACCCCGCAATCACGCGGCGAAATCCCTGCGGAAAGCTGATCGGGTCCTTCACGCGACCGGCGTTGGTGGTATCACGCGACGAGTCGAACTTCTTGCCGTCGGTGGTCCACCCCGTGTAATGCGCGTACACACAGCGCCCCGCGGTGAGCGGTGTCCCCGTGCCGACCACCAGATCGATGCCATCCAGCGAAAAGAGCGGCAACGCCTTCCCCTCCACCGCCGGAATAGGCGGCGCGTAGCGAGGCGCCCCCGCACAGCCTGCGAGCATCGCAGCCATGACCACCGTCAGCACTATTCTCATGACTGAACTCTAAGAACCGCACACTGATTTGCGACCCACCACCCAAAACCCACGCCCAAGAGCCCGCAGCCCTCACGAAATCCGTTCGATCCCCGCCACCCGATCAAACCCAGCATCCAGACTCATCAGCCGTGTCACTCCCCTCCGCCTCATGACCGCCGCATGCACCGCATCGCGTGCCGACAGCCCGGTTACCGTGAGCATCAGCCCTTTCGCCTGTTCGACGTCCGCCAGCTCCACCGCGAACACCTCGTCGACCACGCCATGCAACGCGTCGAACGCCGCCTGAATCGCATCAGGACGTCGAATCGCGTAGTAGCGATGCAGGATCTCCTGAAACACCTGCGCATCGGTGACCATGCGATCACCACGGGCGATCGCCGACTCGAGCATCCGCCGCACCGTCTCCTTATGTGGATGCGGCGCGCCGATGAGATACATCGGCACATTCGAATCGATGAAGACCGTGTTCACCGGTTCGAGCAGGTCGCGGCTGATCATGCGCCGGAGCCCGTCGCGTCACCGAGCTGCTCCACGTCGTCCAGCACATATCCCGACTCGATGTCCCTGAGCATGCTCGGCAGGTCGCCCACCGGATACGCCCCACGCGCCGCCTCGCGCACGACCGACAACTTCCGACCCGGTTCAGCCACCGGCGCATCCTGACGCGCCGCCCGCAGCGCCTGCCGGACCCATTCGGCCACCGTCATCCGCTGACGCTCGGCGACCCGGCGGATCTCCGCAAACTCCTCGTCATCGAGCAGGACCTGCAATCGTTGAGTCATCGCATGAGTATATATGACTCATAAGCATTAGTCAAACAGGCATTGCCAGAATAGTCTGACCAGACTAGTCTAAATACATGCCAGACGAATACTCACTCTACGAAGCCAAAGCCAAACTCTCCGCGCTGGTGAAGCAGGTGCGTGAAGGCCGCACCGTCATCATCACCGTGCACGGCCAGCCGGCCGCCGAGTTGCGTCCCATCGACCCGTCCGCGCGGCCGCAGTCGCTTCACGAGCGTCTCGCCGAACTCACCGCCCGCGGCATCGTGCTCCAACCGAAACGCCCCGACAGCGGCAGCTATCCCATCGGACCGCGAAACGCCGGCGCGCTGCAGCGCTTTCTCAACGAGCGCGAATGAGCACGGCGTATGTCGATAGCTCCTGCGTGGTTGCGGCGGCCTTCGGAGAACCAGGCGCACGGCCGATGATCGCGCGCCTCCGCACCTTCTCGCTGGTGATCTCCTCCACGCTGCTCGAGGCGGAGCTGTTCAGCGCGCTGCGTCGTGAGCAGTGCGAACTCACCGACGCGTTTCATGCGGACATTGCCCTCGTAGCGCCCGACCGCGCGCTCGCCGACGAGATCGCGCGCGTACTCGAGGCCGGGTATGTGCGAGGGGCCGACTGTTGGCATCTTGCAACGGCCCTGTATATCGCGCCCGACCCATCGGAGCTCACCTTCCTCACGCTCGACCTCGCGCAGCGGAAGGTGGCGAAGGCGCTCGGTTTTCAGGTGTAGGCGTCGCGCCAACGCCACCCCAACCATTCCGCGCGCACGAACCACCGCCTACAATAGGGCGTTCCCTCCCTCCCCCCTCTCGAGGACGGCATGACCCGTTTCGTCGTTCGACCGCTGCTCGTAGCGCTGTTCGCCGCGCTCGCCCCCGCGCCCGCTCACGCCCAGGACGCCCCGCCGGCTCGCCGCGGGGTCGTGATCACCGACACCGCCCGCGCCCGCGCGCTGTTCGTGAGCAAAGACCCCGCCGACCTGGCCGGCTGCGGTGCCAATTGTGATCGCGACATCAAGTCGCGCATGGCCACCGACAGCGCCTACGAAGCGCGCGCCAAGGGCGTGGTGGAGTTCAAGAAGGTGACGTACAAGAGCCGCGCCGATGGCCTCGAGATTCCGGCCTACGTCTTCGCGCCGCTGGTCAAGAATCCCGCCGGTCATGCCGCGCTGGTATGGGTGCACGGCGGCGTGCACTCCAACTGGGGGCTCTCCATGTGGCCGTTCGTGCGCGAGGCCGTGCAGAAAGGCTACGTCGTGATCACACCCAACTATCGCGGCAGCACCGGCTACGGCAACGACTTCCACCGCAAGATCGATTACGGCGGCATGGAAGTGGACGACGTGTACTCGTCCATCGACTATCTCAAGACGCAGTCGTACGTCGACATGGACCGACTCGGCATGATGGGTTGGAGCCATGGCGGCTTCATCACCTCGCTCAACCTCACGCGTGAGGGCCAGCCGTTCCGCGCCGGCGCGGCGATGGTGCCCGTCACCAATCTCATCTTCCGCCTGTCCGATCACGGCCCCGGCTACCAGCGCGATTACGCCGCCGAAGAAGGGATCAAGGGACTGCCGTTCGAGAACGTGCCCGAGTACATCCGCCGCTCGCCCACGTTTCACTTCGACAAGCTGAATGTGCCGCTGCTCGCGCATGTCGCCACCAACGACTGCGACGTGTACTTCCGCGAGAACCAGCAGTTCATCTACACGCTGCGTGCACTCAAGCCCGACCTGACCGAAACGAAGATCTACGTGAACCCGCCGCAGGGCGCGGGTGGGTGCGGCCACACCTTCAATCGCCGCGTGAACGCCTCGAGCACCGAGCGCGACGACACGCCCGAGCAGATCGATTCGTGGAACCGCGTGTGGACCTTCTTCGAGTGGAACCTGCGCCCGAAGAGCGTGATGCGCGTCGACAACCAGGAGTGGATGCGCGATCCGCGCGTGGCGAGCCCGCGTGGTCCGGTGCCGCCGCAGTAAGGCGGCACCGAGAGCATGAGACGGCGCACGCCGCGCCGTTTCATGTTCTCGGCATGCACCCCAGATAACCGGAATCGATTTCGGTGAGCATTCCCGGCACCGATGTCACAGGATACGCGCCCTGCGCCACCTCGCGAACCGATGAGTCAAATACGACTGCGGATTTACCGTACCAGCCGCAGCGAATTGATGACACAACGTTCGGGAGCATCGTGCATGATGCGTGATGCGCGACGAATTCTTCTACACGAGATACTTCGAGGAGCAGGTGATTCGAAAGCGCCCATACCTGAGAAAGGCGTGGTGCGAAGCCATCGTTCGCGCGCCGATCCGTTGGGAGCGCCAGAAGGACGGACGCTATAGATTTTGGGGAAGTGTGGTCGACCTGGACGGTCGTTACCTCCGGGTAGTAGTCCTGAAGGATTGCCAAACCATCCACAACGCGTTCCCCGATCGCGGATTCGTTCCATGAAACTCAACTATTACCCTGAAACCGACTCGCTTTACATCGACTTGATCGATCGGGCGAGCGTCGAAAGTCGCGAGGTCTCGGCCGGCGTCGTGCTTGATTACGACGCACAGGGCCGGGTAGTCGGCATCGATATCGACCAGGCCAGCAGCACCGTCGATCTCGCAAAGCTGGAGCTGCACGCTCCGCAGATGGCAATCGAACGACCTGTCGCGTAGATGGAGTGATCGCGGCGCGACTCGTCCCCCTACGCCGCGCTCCCCGCCCACGGCTTGATGCGCTTGAGCTCCGCCGCGATCGCCTTGGCCGCGACCTCGGTGTCATGCGCGGCCTGTGCCCGCAGCCAATAGCCGTTCGCGAGTCCGAAGAAGCGACAGAGACGCAGATCCGTATCGGCCGTGATGGCGCGCCGCCCCGCCACGATCTCGCCGATACGCTGCGCCGGCACGCCGATCTCCTTGGCGACACGATACTTCGTGATCCCGAGCGGGAGCAGGAACTCCTCCCACAAGAGCTCACCCGGCGTTACGGCTTTCAGTTTGCGCGGCATGGCGCGAGCCTCTCAGTGGTAGTCCGGTTTGGGGACCCATATACATCCCGCCGAGATAGTAACGTATCACGTTAGTAACGCAGGACAAGACTATCCGACAGGGAGCGACAACCCGACGGTCGGTATCTCCGGGGTCGTGCTCGACTACGACGCCGAAGGGCGCGTCGTCGGCATCGACATCGACCACGCCTCGAGCAGTGCACGGAGCTCGGCGAGAACGCGCTGCACCTCGGTAAACCGCGGGCGCCGATCGCCCGTGCGCTCGTCCATGTACAGATCGCGACGCACCTCGATCATCACCGACTGCACGCGTTGGTCTCGACCGTAGTACGCATTCGGCACCAACGCGCCGGCGAACGGGCGGTTCATGCCCACGCGGAAGCCGCGATCGGTGAAGAACGTGTGCACCACATCAGCGAGTGCGGCGCTCGTGTGCATCGCATCGGTGCCGATGCC
>CAIUOO010000349.1 GCA_903900795.1 uncultured Gemmatimonadota bacterium
CCCCACGCGGATGGATCCGGACCCCACCGTGTCGGGAGATGAGCGCACGGTGTTTCTGCCTCCCGACTGGGTGCCTACCGAACCGGGGCCCGGCATTCTGTTGCTCGACGACATGAACCGCGCCGACGACCGCATTCTGCGCGGCATCATGCAGCTGCTGCAGGAGTTCGAAATGTTCTCGTGGACGCTCCCCGGTCAGTGGCAGATCGTGTGCACCTGTAACCCCGAGGGCGGGGATTACGGCGTGACCCCGATGGACGACGCCATGATCACCCGCATGCTGCATCTGACGTTGGAGTTCGACGTGAAGGCCTGGGCGGCGTGGGCCGGCGAGGCCGGCGTGGACCCGCGCGGCATCGCCTTCGTGCTGGCCTATCCGGAGCTGGTCAACGACCGTCGCACCACCCCGCGCTCACTGACGCAGTTCTTTGACCAGATCCGCGATATCCCCGATCTCGCCGCGCGGCTCGATCTCGTACAAGTGCTTGCCAGCTCCGCGCTCGACGAAGCGGCAGTGGGCAGCTTCCTCGCCTTCGTGCAACAGGACCTCGCGCGCCTGATCACACCGGAAGACGTGCTCGATGCGCCGGACTTTTCCGTGCCGGCACAGCGCGTGAGAGATGCGGCCAAGGCCACGGGGGGCGGCCGGCGGATGGACGTCCTCTCGATCCTCTGCACGCGGATGCATCTGCACCTCGCACGCAAGACGTACCGGCCGGGCCCCACACATGCGGCGAATCTCGTGGCCTTCCTCCTGTTACCCGATCTCCCCAACGATCTCCGCTTCGCGCTGCATCGTGACCTGATCTCACTCGGGGCCACGGTCAGCGATCTGTTGCGCGATAAGCGGCTCGCCGAAACGATCCTCAAGGGGATGTAATGGCGCGTGCACGCAAGGCCGCGGCCGCGGGCGACGACGACGTCAGCCGCGCCATCATTGCGCTGTACATGTCGGAGCCCTTCTTCGCGCACATCGTGCAGGGGTTGCCGCGACGCATCGACGACACCACCGCCACCGCTGCCGTGGCCCTCGTGGGCGACGCGATCGAGCTCCGGGTGAGTCCCACCTTCTTACGGACCCTCTCGAAGGACGAGCGCACCGCCGTCATCAAGCATGAGGTGCTGCATGTGGTTCTCAAGCATCTGACGCGCGATCAGGGGCGTCAGCCGCTGCTCTGGAACCTCGCCTGCGACGTGGTGGTCAATGATTTGATCGGGCGGTGGCCACTCCCCGAAGGGGCGGTCACGCGCGCCTCCTTCCCCGATCTCGATCTGCCCGAGGACGCGACGGCCGAAACGGTGTACACGAAGCTCAAGGCGCTCGCGGATGAAGGGAAGCCGCCGTCACAGAGCAAAGCACCGCTGAGTGCCAAGGCGCTCGAAGAGCGGATGACCGACGCGGAGGAAACAGCCGTCGGGGGGCACAGCGATCACTCGGCGTGGCGCGGGCGCCGGGGCGCGAGTCCGGTCGGTGGTTCGCTGACCGCGGGCACCGCGTCCGGCGGTGGGATGGCAGCGGACGCGCTGATCGACGGCCTGCTCACGCGCGCCGCCGACCGCATCGGCGCGGCCGCGTGGGGGAGTATTCCCAGCACCCTCCGCGACGCCGTGACCGCGGCCCGCGAGCGCGGGCGACCGCAGGTGGACTGGAAGCGGACCCTCCGGATTTTCTCGGCCAGCGCCGGACGCACACGACTGGTAACGACCACACGTCGCGAGAGCTCGCGCTACGGGCACGCCAGCCTTCCGGGCCGCGCGATCGATCCGCGCGCGCCGATCGGGGGACGCCTGGTCGCGGGCACCAAGATCAAGCGGCTGCACGCACTCCTCGTAGCGATCGACACGTCGGGGTCGATCAGCACGGAGCAGTTGCAGCTGTTCTTCCGGGAGATCGACGCGATCTGGCGCACCGGTGCCACGGTGGTCATTGCTGCCTGCGATGCGGCGGTGCACAACACGTTTGACTACACGGGCAAGGTGCCGGAGACGCTCGTGGGCGGGGGCGGGACGGCGTTCGAGCCGGTGTTCGTCTGGATGAACGAGCAGCGCGCGCGTCGCTTCGACGGGGTGGTGTATCTCACCGACGGGCACGGCCCCACGCCCACGACGCGGCCGTCGTGCAAGCTGCTCTGGGTGGTGACCGACGAATCCGGCATGGGAGAGCACCTCCCGTGGGGACGGCAAATCAGACTTGCGGGGGCCGCGGGAAGCGACTGACACCGGCGGCGATCTACCGCGCGCGTCCCCCCTCCAACACCATCACCAGCGCCGCCACCAGTGTGGCTACGTCGCCGGTGGGGCATGTGGCCAGCGGTGCCCCTGACACCGCCGCACCACGAAAGATCAAGCGCCCGTTCACCGTGCCCAGCGGAGCGCCGGACCCCGACGCCCCCTTGAACACGCGGCCGCGCACCACGGTCACCACCGGCGCGCCGCTTGGCGCACTCCCACGGAACAGGCGCTCGCCACCAACGGTGAAGCGCGGCGCACCGGAAATGGCCGCGCCGGCGAAAATGCGGGAGCCAACGCGGGTACAGAGCGGTGCGCCCGACACGGCGGAGCCGACGAAAGCACGATGCGGCTGGTTCATACGAAGGGGGTCAGAACCGGCGCCCCTCAGTGGCTGGTCATTAGCGGTGGTGTGACGTCATGGAGACCGCACTGGGCTCAGATCTGGTCGGCCTTCCAACAGCGGACGCCGCCGGCTTCGAGCGCGGATTTGATGACGAGCGCGCTCGTCACATCGGCGTTGGAATAGCTCAGAAAGATCATGAACCGCGGTGCTGTTGCTGCGTCAATGCGCCGGCGCAGGCCATCCGCAGCAGGTGCGGTACCCGACGGACGGCGTCGCGGTCGTATTCCTTCGTCAGGTCACTGAGCTGGGCGTAAGGGACCAGGTCCGGATGTTGACGGCGCAGGTCATCGCGCCCCGCCCCGTACACCCATCCCGCGAGCCAGTGGTCCGCACACCACCGGTCATGCTCCACGATCGCCAGCTGCTCGATCTCAGGCCCCGTTAACCGGCTCCAGCGTTCCTCCACGAGATCCAGCGCCGCGGGGACGGCGAGGCGGTCACTTGCAGCGAGACCCGCCGGTTCTGCGGTCGAGCTCTGCTGTAACAGGTGGGCGGCGGCCTGCAACGGCAGGTCACCGCTCCGCATGGCGACCGCCCGCAGTTTGATCAGCACATGGTCGGCCTGCGAGCGATTGAAGGCGCGCTCTTCACCGGACAGGTCAGCCCACGGCTGGAAGGTGGCCTTGGCACGGATCCGTCGTGCGCGCTCCGTGTCACCGGCTGCCTCCGCCTTCGTGACCTCAGCGCATTGCCCGCTGAACCACTCCTCGTGAATCTGCCGGGCCAGCTGGTCCAGCCGGTACCCGAA
>CAIUOO010000350.1 GCA_903900795.1 uncultured Gemmatimonadota bacterium
CTCCTGCTGCGCCGATACGTCCATGGTGCCAATCGACGCGCCGATCTTGCGCTTCTCGACCGCGCCGCCCGTGCCGGTGACGACCACCTGTGCCAGATCGACCGCCGACACCGACAACGACAGGTTCACCCGTAGTGTGTCGTTGCCTTTCACGGTGATCGGCATCGACTCGGGACGGTAGCCGATGCGCAGCGCGCGGACGGTCTGGCTACCCGCTGGCACGCCGCGCACGAAGTAGCGTCCGTCGGCATCCGTGTTGGCCCCGATCGTGGCGTCCCCGAGGAGCGCGACTCGTGCCCCGTTGATGGGTTGGCCTGACGCACGATCCGTCACTCGACCGGTAAGGACACCGGTGGCTTGAGCCGTGAGCAGGGCGGGGCCGAACGTCATGGCGGCTGCCAGCAGCCATGTCCTCGGCCCGCGTCGACCGAAAGGAGGGAAGGGAAGCAATGGAGCTCCTGGGGAGGGGGCGAAAAACACGAGATATCGAATTACCAGCGCGCCTATCGTTCAGCGCGCAGGGTGACTTGTCAAGCAGAGATTTGGCGCCGAACTGAACCTCCGCCCGCTGGACAGCGTGGCCCACGCCACCGTATATCGACGGTATCCCTTTCCGGAGGCCCCGTGTGATGATCGTCCGTCTGCGCCGCTCCATGGCGTGTGCCGCGGCATGGATCGTGGCGAGTGCCGGTGCGTATGACGCACTGCGGGCACAGCCCGCCGCGACCAGGCGTCTGCCGGTCACCGACGCCATGCGCCCGTTCGTGTCCGTCGATGCGCCACTCGTGGCGCTGATCGACGTGACGGTGATCGATGGCACCGGCGCGCCGTCGGCGGCCCACCAGACGGTCCTCGTGCGCGATGGTCGTATCGTCGCGGTGGGACCAGTCGGTGTTGTCGCCGTCCCCCCGCGCGCGTTGCGACTGGAGCGTCCAGGGCACACGCTGATTCCCGGACTCGTCGGGCTGCATGAGCACTCGTACTTCGGCGGCGTCAAACGCATCACGCAGATGAGTACCAGCGGCCCCCTGCTGTACCTCGCGCACGGTGTCACCACCGCCATGAGCGCCGGGAGCATGCTCCCCTATCAGGAGCGGGCCATGAAGCAGGCGATCGATGCCGGTCGTCTCCCCGGCCCGGATTATCTGATCACCGGCCCGTATCTCGATGGCGCCGCCACGGTCAGCATCAATGCGCGGCCGCTCACCTCGGCCGCCGAAGCCCGGCGCGTGATTGCCTACTGGGCGGCCGAGGGGGCCACTTGGGTCAAGGTGCAGGGGCGCATCTCGCGGGCGATGCTGCGCGAGGTCATTCGGGCCGCGCATGCGCGAGGAATCAAGGTCACGGGGCATCTCTGCTCCGTCACCTTCGCCGAAGCGGCCGACGCGGGGATCGATGCGCTCCAACATGGGTTCATCACGGCGAGTGACTATGTGCCGGGAAAGCAACCGGACGTCTGTCCGCCGGAGAACATGCGCATTCAGAGTACGATCGATGCCGGGTCGTCCGCCGTGCAGACGTCCATTCGTCGTCTGGCGAAGAGCGGCACGCCCGTGGTGTCCACGCTCGCCGTGTATGAGAGCTTTTCGCGCGAACGTTTCCGTCTGGACACGGCCGCGATGGCCATGCTCGATCCCGAGGTCCGCCGCGAGGTGGAGGCGAACCATGCCGCCCTTGGAACCGATGGTGGCCTCACCGTGAGTCCCGCACTGCTCAAGAACATGATGCGCTGGGAGTACGACTTCGTGCAGGCCGGCGGCCTGCTCGGTGCCGGCTCCGACCCATGGGGCACCGGCTTCCTCCCGGGCTTCGGCAATCTCCGCAACTTCGAGATGCTGCGCGAAGCGGGATTCTCGGCCGAGGCGGCGATCCGCATTCTGACGCTCAACGGCGCACGGATTCTCGGTCGTGCGCAGGAAATTGGTGCGATCACCCCCGGACGTCGGGCGGATCTGGTGCTGGTGGAGGGGAATCCGGCGGTCAATCCGCAGGATCTCTATCGTGTGGTCACCGTGTTCCGCGCCGGCGTCGGTTTTGACTCCAAGCGGTTGCGCGATGCGGCACGTGGACTCGTTGGTGTGCGGTAGCCGACCGATGATTCAGTGGCCGCGATTGATCCCGGTGGTGGCGCGTCTTGCGTCGGTATTCCTGCTGAGCGCCTGTGGTCGCGATGGCGCGGCACCGACCGACCCGGACGATGTCACGCAATGGTCGGGTGATCCAGCCGCGTTCCGCTGGAACCTGCCGGCGGGCGTCTC
>CAIUOO010000351.1 GCA_903900795.1 uncultured Gemmatimonadota bacterium
GCCAACAGCACGAGTGCCGCCGCGGCCAGCGCCGCCGATTGCCACCAGCGTCGCGCACGCTGCTGTTGCAGCCGCGTGCGCATCGCGGCATCGAGCAGCTGCCGGTCGAGTGCGCCGGCGGAGGCCCGCCAAGCACCGCCCGCCAATTGCTCCATCGAGAGTGTGCGCTCGCCCGCCACGGGAGTGCCGCGCGCGCGGCGGGCGGCTTGCACCCGCTGGTCGCGGAGGGTGAGTTGCCCAATAGCTCCCGCTCCCGCCGCGACCGCCCACCGCCCGTCGTGACCGCCCCTCGCGGCCGCTTCCGCCACCGTCACCACCGCACGAACCGGGCTCCAGGCGGAGAGGGCGTCGATCCACGACGTCAGCTGCACGCTCGGCATCGCAAACGCGAGGGCGCCGTCGGTGGCCACGGCCGCCGGCTCGCGCAGCGCGAAGTACCGGTCACTGTCGCGCTGCAGCATGCGCACGCGCGCGTCGTTCGGCACGGGCGGCAGCTGCGGCTCGGCGATCTCGAGAAACGCCAGACCGACGATCACCACCAGCGTGCTCGGGGTGCCGAATTCCGCGCGAAGCGCCTCCACCAACGGGCCCGGCGCGTCAGGACGCCACACCAGGCGGCTCGCGGACGCCCGGCCGTCACGGGGCAGGGCGTACACGGCATCGTCGTCCAAGAGCAGGCACAGGGCGCGGCTCATCGATCTTGCTCCCGCCACCGCACGAGCCGCAGCTCCGCACCCATCACGTCGAATACCGCCTGGATCTCCCGCGTGAGCACATGGTCGCGACGCCAGCCGCGCGCGATCAGCAACACCCGTGACGGACGGTCCACCAGCGTGCCCGTGGCGGCGGCGAGCACACGGCGTGACGCCGACCGACGATTCACCCGGCCATCGCCATCGACCGTGAGGTCGGCAGCCAGCGCGTCGAGCCACGCGGATTGCATACCGGGCACCGTCAATAGTTCGTCGAGCGAGGCGAACGGACGCATCACACGCGAGGTGGGCGCGCGCCCGAGTAGTGCAGCGACCACGGAATCGCGCGCCAAGCGCTGTTGCATCGCCTCGGTCTGTGTCGACGTCACGCCCGCCACCGTGCCGGGCGCGTTACCGGAGACATCACCGGACGCATCACCGCGCACGCGGGCCTCGATCGCCTCCGCGATGCGACGGGCTTCGCCGGGAGGCGCGACCGTCGCGAGCAGCTGTTGCAGGCCGTCGGCTCCCGCCGTGTTTACATCGAGTCGGGCACTGACATCGACGACGGCCGTCGCGAACACCCCGTCGCCGACGGTGTCCTGCAGCACGGCCCCGTTGCCGGTCATCAGCGCGTCGAACGCCCGATCCAGCCGCGTCGAGTCCGCGCCGGCTTCACGCAGGCGCGCCTCGATGTGCGCGCGCGCCGCCAAGACGCCGCTCTCCGCCATCGCCCGCGCGGTGGCCTGCGATCGTTGATTGCCGACCACCGATGCCGCCCGTCGTGCCTGGCTGCTGGCGATGGCGGTCACGCTCGCGAGTACCGCAATGGTGGCCAGCGCCACCACAAGGGCGGCCCCGCGGCGCGAGGGACGGTACGATGCACGGGTCATGAGCGCGGCCGCTCCAGAGGCGCTAATACGACTCGAAGGGGCGGCGATGTGGCGTCGTCGGCGCGCTGCCATGTCAGCTCAATCGCGCGAGGGCGGTCCTGCGCAATCGGCCAGTCGGCGCGCCACACCGCTGCCGTCAGCGACGTCGCGTGCTCCAGGGCGCGCACGTCGAAGCCGGTCACCGACGACAGCGTGGCGGTGAGCGGGGACGCGTCGACCTCGCCGAGGGCGGGGGTGGCACGCAGCACCAAGGTCGAATCCCGGAGCCCCACGACTACCCGCCAGACGCCACCGGTGCCGTACGGCTCACGCACGCCCGTCGACAGGAAGCGGAGGACCGGCGTCGTGCCGGTGCGATCCACCACCAGCAACGGCTCGTCGACCTGTTCGGCGCGCGGGGCGTGGCGCAGCATGTCGGTGAGCACGGCTCGCACCCGACTGTCCGCTTCGGTGCGTGCCTCATGCCGTTGGATCCGTGCGGCGGTACCGCGGGCGGCCGACAAGGCCATACCGGCGGTCGTCAGCGCGAGCCCCGTGACCGTGATCGCCACGATCACTTCGAGCAGGGTGAATCCCTGACGCCGTCGCGTCACGGCGTGCGCTCCACGAGACGGGTGAGCCGGAGGCTGGCACCGCCCGCTGTCGGCACCTCGATCTCGAGGACATCCAGGCCATCGCGCCACGCACGTCGGGTGACGCGCGTGGTGCCCGACGACTGCCCCCCGCTGCTCACCGTGGCCAGTTCCGCTTCGGCGTGCGCCACCGCCGTCGTCCACGACGCGCTGTTCCGCTGCAACGCGGCGGCGCCTCGGGTCGCCTCGAGGCAGACCACGGCCGTGACCGCAAGCAGCAGGCTGGCGATGATCGACTCGAGCAAGGTCACGGGGCCTCGCCTACGGCGCCGGTCGCGGAGGAGAGGTACCGGCAGGCGAGCATATCGAAGGATGCCCCGGCGACGGCGGTGCCACTGGCACCCGGGCGGCAGGTGCCGAGCGCGTCGACCCGCAGCGAGACGGCCGCGGTTGGCGACGCGATCCGCCCAGTCTCGAGAATGGCCGTGCCGTCGCGGGCCGCCAGCACCCACGCGCCATCGGCGTCCACGCGCAGCCGCAATTCCTCGCCCCGACGGATGGCGTCGCGGCGCGCCGCCTGGATCAGCGCGTCGAGCGCGCTCCCGCTGGTGGGGCGCGAGGGGCGCCATGCCAACGGCACGACGGCGGTGGTGATCGCGAGGATCGCGAGCACCACGAGCAGTTCGAGCAAGGTCAATCCCGCGCGGGGATGGGGGAGCAGGGCACGCACAGTGCCCCAATCTCGGAGGCGATCGGGGGAAGTCAACAAGAGTCACCTCCCCCGGACGCGCTCCGTCACTTCTTGATCAACGGCTTGACGGCGTCCGGAATATCGAACGCCGTGGCCGGCGCCCCGTTGATCACCACGTTCGTGATGGTCATGATCAACTTGTTGGCACCCATGGTCACTTCGGTCTTCGTTGGGAACTTCACGCCGCCGAACTCCTTGTACTCGGAAAGCGTGGACGAGACCTGCATCGTCCCCATCTGCGACTCCTGCACCGTTTCGGCGCCCACGATCAGCCCCGTGGCGACCGAGAAGTACTGCGTGGTCGCGCGCCCCGAATCCTTGCGGACGAGCTTGACCTTGTAGCTCTTCTCACCGTTGAAATCGGCGACGCCAAGGTTCTCCATCGTCGCGAAGCGGTCCACCGGGTAGAGCATATTGCCGTAGAAGTCGGCGCCTTCGAGCGTCTGCGCCAGCTCCTTGTCGCTCAGGAGACGCGGTCCCTGCATCGGATTCGCGTCCCACGCGACCACACCGTCCGTGCCCTGGAGCATTTCGCCAACCCCCGGGATCGTGCTCTTGGTGGCCATTTTGTTCGGCGCGGCCTGATAGGCCTCCACCTCGGCGGTCAGCCCAACGGCCGGCACCTGCATGGTCGAGGTCTGCTTGAGCGACGTGATCTTCATGATCGCGTCCTTGCCGCCGATCGCGGCCACGTATTTCGCCAGGACGTCCGCCGCCGACGGGGCCGCCTGCGCCGAGAGCGGAGCTGAGAGCGGAGCCGACGATAACACCAGGGCCGCCGCAGCGACCGCCAACGAGCGTAAAGCCTTCATGTAACGCAGCTCCAAACGAGGAGGTGATGGAAAACCTGAGTGAGTTGCTCGCCCGACTCCCTACTCCGTACTCCCTACTCCGTACTCCTTACTCCGTACTCCTTACTTCGCCGTCACCGGCCCGATCGCCCACGCGATCGCCGCGTCGAGCGCCGGATCACGCCTGGCCAACAACGCCCCCCGTGTCAGCGGGACCACGCGGTCGGGTGTGACGCCCGCCCCTTCCAACGGTTTGCCCACCGGATTCAAAAAGTCGGCGATGGCATGGTACAAGATGTCGCCATTCGGCAGCCGCTCGGGCACCGAGGGCAGGGCCTGTCCCGACGTCTGTACCCCGAAGATCCGCGCCCGGCCCAGCGCCTGCATACCGCCGGCAAAGATCTCGGTCGTGCTGATCGAGAGTTCGTCCACCACGATCGCCAAGGGACCGGCATACGGTGAGACGCCCCGCGACCGCGTATCCACCCGGCGCGGGTTGGCCACGAACTTGAGCGTGGCCCCCCGCTGAATCATCGTGCCGATCGTGCGTGTGCTGTCCAGAAAATGCCCGGCGATCCCCATCGACATGCCGCCCACGCCACCGAAGTTACCGCGGATGTCCAGAATGATCGCGTCGGCATCGCGCAGGGAATCGACCGCTGCATCGAACTGCGGCGACAGAATCGGCATCCAGATGTTGAACCGGATGATGCCCACCGTCTTGCCGGACGTCTTCATCCGCTCGTACGTGAGCTGCGCATTCATGGCCGGCAGGTTGCCGAACTTGGCGACCACCCCGGGCTCCGGCGTGCGCACGAGTCGCACCGTCCGGTCGGTGCCGCGCTCATCGGCGAACACCACCGTGGCCGTGTCGCCCACGGCACCGGCGAGGGCCTGGGTGGCGATCGCGTACGCCGTCAGCGCCTCGCGGCGCGCGTCGGGCTCGTTGGGCATCCGGGCCAGCCGTGCGGACACCGGGCACCCGTTCACCGACTGGACCTGCCATCCCGTGCGTACCCCGGCCCGGGCGGCGGGCCCCTCCCGATCGATCCGTGCGATCACCATCGCGCCGTCGAGATAGCGCACCTCGGCGCCGATCGACCCGCGCCGGTCAGGCGCCGGGGTGTTGCCCGAGCCGCCCCCGGTCGCATCGGCGATCTCGCGCGGGATAATCGAGAAGTGCGACTGCTTCAGGCGCGCCACCATGTCCGATAGCACCACCCGCAGCTCGCCGGTCGTGGTGGCCGCGGCGGCCCTGGGGCGCAGTTCGGCCCGAAGGGCCGACCAGTTCACCCCGTTGTACGTCGTGTCCCAGTGCGTGCGCCCGATGATGCTCCACGCACTGTCGAAGGTCACCAACGGATCCGTGACCGGCGACGACGCCAGCGAGGTCGACACCACCCCGGCCGCCGGGCCGCAGGCGGCCGGCATCGGCGGAAGGACCGTGGGGGACGCCACGGACCGGTTCGGCGCCGGGCTGGGCGTCGTGGGCGCTACGGGACCCCGGCACGCCCCGAACAGCAGGGCGGTCGCCAGAATGTGCGGAAGTAGACGTTGGAACGGGGAAGGGCGCACAGTCGCAGGCAAAGGATGGTCAGGCACTCTGGACGAATACGACCAGACGTGAGCTACGTTTCATCAAAAGGCGTATTCCGTTATTTGGAAAACGTCAGCCTCGTCGCGAAACCGCGACGATCCAACATCCGCCACCGCTCGGCCTCGCCCGGGAGCGGTGTAGCACATTAGCATGAATGGTTGTGCGGTCACTCTATGTTCGCGCCTTATCCAATTCCATGTCTACTCGTCTCCACGCTCTGCACGCGGCCGGACAGTCGCTCTGGCTCGACTATATCGATCGGGCCATGCTCTCCAACGGCGATCTGTCGCGACGTATCCGCGAGGACGCCCTCACCGGGCAGACGTCCAATCCGACGATCTTCGAGAAGGCCCTCGCCGAGGGCGCCGCGTACGACGCGCAGCTGGCCACGCTCGACGGGTCCCGTTCCGATCGCGAGGCCTTCGAACTGGTCGCCACGACCGACGTGCGCGACGCCTGCGATGCCTTCCGCGTCGTCTACGAGAACACCGATGCGATCGACGGCTACGTCTCGCTCGAAGTCTCGCCCGATCTCGCGCGTGACACGGCCGGCACGGTGGCCGAGGCCCGACGCCTCTGGCAGATCGTCGATCGTACCAATCTGATGATCAAGGTGCCGGGTACACCCGAGGGCGCCGACGCCATCCGTCAGCTGATCGCCGACGGGATCAACGTCAACGTCACGCTGCTCTTCTCGATCGACGCGCATGCCCGCGTGATCGAAGCATTCATCGCCGGTCTCGAAGACCGCGCCGCCGCCGGCAAGTCCGTGGCCCGCATCGCGTCGGTGGCCAGCTTCTTCATCAGCCGCGTCGACTCCGCGATCGACCAGCAGCTCACCGCGATGGCGGCTGCACATCCGGCCGCTGCCGAGACGCTGAACGCGCTGCGGGGTCGCGCCGCCATCGCCAACGCGAAGCTCGCGTACCGGCTCTTCACCGCCAGCTTCTCCAGTGCCCGTTGGGCGGCGCTCGCGGCCCAGGGCGCGCAGGTGCAGCGTCCGTTGTGGGCCAGTACGAGCACGAAGAACCCGGCCTATCGCGACGTGATTTACGTCGAAGAGTTGATCGGTACCAACACGGTCAACACGCTCCCGCCGGCCACCCTCGAAGCCTTCCGCGATCACGGCGACGTGCGCGCCTCGGTCACCGAAAATGTGGCCGACGCCGATCGCGTGCTCTCGGCGCTCGAATCGCAGGGCGTCTCGCTCCAAGCGGTCACCGACACGCTGCTGGCCGAAGGGCTGGCGTCGTTCGAGCATTCCTTCGTCACGCTGTTGTCAGGCCTGAATCGAAAGCGCGCTGCGCTTGCGCGCCTTGCGCTTGCGCGCCTTGCGTCCTCCACCGGAGCTCCCGCTGTTGCCAACCTCTGATGCCGTCTTGACCATCCCGCGCACGGGACCTGAGCGCGCCGCGGCCACAACCCCCGAAGAGGCCGCCCCATCGGCGTTTCGTCGCGTGCATGTGCCGCGCACGAAGATCGTGGGCACGCTCGGTCCGGCCAGCAGCTCGGCCGAGGGAATACGCGGGTTGATCGAGGCCGGTCTCGATGTCGCGCGCATCAACTTCTCGCACGGCACGCACGAGCAGCACGCCCGGACCATCGCGATCGTGCGCGAGGTCGCCGAGCAGCTTGGTCGCCCGGTGGCCATCCTGGGCGACTTGCAGGGCCCGCGCATCCGCATCGGGGTGCTTCCCGAAAAGCGCGAGCTGGAGCCCGGTACCTCGGTCGTGCTGGTGCCCGAAGAGATGGCCGCGGGTAACGAGATCCCGATCACCTACGCCGATCTGTGCCACGACGTCTCGCCGGGCAACCGCGTGCTGATCAACGACGGGCTGTTCGAACTGGTCGTGACCAAGGTCGAGGCGCCGCGTGTCACCGCCACCGTTGTGCACGGGGGGCTCCTTTCCAGCAACAAGGGGATGAACCTCCCCGGGATCGCGGTGTCGGCCCCGTCGCTCACCGAGAAGGACCGCGCCGATCTCGCGTTTGCCGTCGAGCACGAGCTCGATGCGGTCGCCCTCAGCTTCGTGCGTAAGGCGCAGGACATCGAAGAATTGCGTGAGCTGATTCCGAAGTCGATGCTGATCTGCGCAAAAATCGAAAAGGACATCGCGCTGCAGAACATCGAAGAGATCATGCGGGCCACCGACGCCGTTATGGTGGCGCGCGGCGATCTCGGTGTGGAACTGCCCTATGAGCAGGTGCCGAACGCGCAGAAGGACATCATCGCGCTCGCCAACCGCATGGGCCGCCCCGTGATCACGGCCACGCAGATGCTCGAGTCCATGATCGACAACCCGCGCCCCACGCGCGCGGAAGCCAGCGACGTCGCCAACGCCATCCTCGACGGCACCGACGCCGTGATGCTGTCAGCGGAAACGGCAGCGGGGCATTATCCGCGCCTCGCCGTCGAAGCGATGCGCCGCATCATCACCGAAATCGAGACGCATCCGCGCCCCGGGATCTCCAATCGCGTCGACCGCCGCACCACCAGCGGTGTGAACACCGAAGAGGCCATCGCGGCTGCCACGGTTGCTGCCGTCCGCATGCTCCAGTCGCCGCTCGTGGTCGTGTTCACGAAGAGCGGATTCACCGCGCGCATCGTGTCGTCGCACCGGCCGAGTGTGCCCATTCTCGCGCTGACCGATGAACCGCGCGTCTGCCGCCAGCTATCGCTGGTCTGGGGCGTCGTCCCGCGTCTCGTTCCCACGGCGCGTGGCTATGATCACATGGTGGCCATGGCGCTGCGCGAGGCACTCGATATGAGCCTCGTAACCAA
>CAIUOO010000352.1 GCA_903900795.1 uncultured Gemmatimonadota bacterium
CGAGTCCCTTGAGGAAGGTACGGCGCGGCAGTGGTTGGCGGCTGATGAACGCCATGAGGCGGCTCCTTACTTGGACGACGGGGACGACGCGCCGGATGACGCGTCGGTGGCTTTCGGAATGGCGCTTTCCGCACGCTGCATGCGGAACGCGGGGCTGCGCACAACACCAAGGATGTAGGCGGTCATGCGATGGTCCTGCTTCGCCGCATCGCGTACGATTCCGCGCACCGTCGGCATGTCATAGGCTTCGATGCGACGTCCGATGGCGTACGCCATGAGGTTGCGCGTGAACGTGCGCAGCAGGGCGTCCTCGCGACGCAGCAGCGCCCGCTGCAGTTCGGCCACCGTGCTGGCCGTGGTGCCGTCCCACAGATCGCCGCGCGAGTCAATCGGCATGCCGTTATCGCGCACGCGCAGCCGTCCCGTCACGTCGTACTGTTCCATGGCGAGACCGATCGGGTCCATCATTTTATGGCAACTGGCGCACGCCGGGCTCTTGCGGTGCTGCTCCATCCGCTCACGCACCGTGAGCATTCGTCCGGAGCTACTGCCCGGGGTCGCTTCGAGATCGGGAACGCCCGGCGGCGGCGGCGGCGGCGGGGAGTTGAGCAACACTTCCATCACCCACTTGCCGCGTTCCACCGCCGACGTGCGGCCGGCGTGCGAGGTCAGCGTTAACACACTGGCGTGCGACAAGATGCCGCGCCGTCCGGCGTCAGGATACGACACCCGCCGGAACGTCGGGCCGACGATGTTGGGAATGCCGTAGTGCTGCGCGAGCCGTTCGTTCACGAACGTGTAGTCGGCGCGATAGAAGTCGAGCAACGGACGATCGCGACGGAGGAGATCGTCGAAGAACAGCTCGGTCTCCTCGCGCATGGCGAGCCGCAGCTGCTCGTCAAAATCGGGATACTGCCGGATGTCGGGCTGCACGATGTCGAGATCGGGCAGGCGCAGCCACTGCGCCGCGAAGCGCGTGGACAGCGCCTTCGCCCGCGGGTCGGCGAGCATGCGACGCACCTCGCGCTCGAGCCCCGCCGTCTGCGAGAGCGTGCCGCGGCCGGCGGCGGCGAGCAGCGCCTGATCCGGCGGCGCCGACCACAGGAAGAAGGACAACCGTGACGCCAGGTCGATGTCGCGCAACTTGTAATTCGCACCGGCGGCCACGTCGCGCGGCGCCTGTTCGAAGCGGAAGACAAAATCGGGACTGGCCAGAATGCCCTCGAGGGCCGTGCGCACGCCGGTCTCGAAGTTGGCACTCTTGCGGCCGGCATCGTACAGCGACATCAAACCGGCGCGATCTTCATCGGTGAGCGGACGGCGATACGCCATCATGCCCAGACGATTCACGATCGACTGCGCACACGGCCGCTCGGCCGACGCGGTCGCAGGCCGGCAGCTGAAGATATTGCGACGCACCGGTGTGTCGGACACGCCGGTCACGGCGTACGGGCCATTCACCGTGAGTTCGCGCAGGTGTGGCAACAGCGAGAAGCCATACGCCACCGCATTCGACGTGCTGTTCAGCGAATACTTGAGCGGGCTGATGAGATCCTGCACGACGCCCTGAAACGCCGGCGGCACGAAGGCGGCGGCA
>CAIUOO010000353.1 GCA_903900795.1 uncultured Gemmatimonadota bacterium
CGCAGTCCTATATCTGGGTGGCCACCGTCCCCGGTGTGCACGCCTATCGATGTACGTACAACCAGCCGGGGATGCGCGCCACGCTTCGCGTGGTCAGTCGCTGATCCTGGTCCTTCTTTCCCGAACGCGGAGTTGGGGACATGCATGCCCGTCAATGGCAACTGATGGCCGCCGTCGGCCTCTCAGTGCTCACGCTGCCGCTCGGCGCCGATGCGCAGGTCAGCTACGCGCGCGCCGAGCAGCTGCTCAACTGGAACACCGATCGGTTGGTGAGTGGCGACGTCGTGCAGCCGGAATGGCTGAAAGATGGCAATCGCTTCTGGTACCGGAACAAGCTGGCCGACGGATCGGAGTTCGTCCTCGTCGATCCCGTGACGAACAGCCGGCGTGCCTTGTTCGATCATGTTCGTCTCGCACGGGCGATGACACTGGCCAGCGACACGGCCTTCGATGCCAAGAAGTTGCCGTTCCAGACGTTTCGCTTCGGCCGTGATGCCACCGACGAAAACGAGATCGAGTTCACGGCCGTCCGGAAACGATTCGTCTGCAACATCACCACGTACGCCTGTGCCGTCGGCGACACCCTCCCCAGTGACGTGCCCTACGTCGCCTCACCGGACAAGAAGCTCGAAGCGTTCGTGCACCGGAACAACCTGTGGGTGCGGAGCCGGGAGACCAAAAAGGATTCCGTGCAGCTGACCACCGATGGCGTCGACTACAACGCCTATGGCATCACGATGCCGCGGCCGAGCCAGCTGCAGCGCCCGATGCCGGTACGTCCGACGCTGCGGTGGTCGCCGGACAGTCGCCGCATTGCGGTGCTCCGTCAGGACGAGCGGTACGTCGAGCAGATGCACTACATCTCGTACACCTTCCAGCGTCCGCGCCACTATACGCAGCCCTATGCGCTGCCGGGTGACACGGCGGTCCCGTATCCCCGCGTGCATGTCATCGAGGTGGCGAGCAAGGCCAACGTGGTGGTCAAACTCCCCGTCCGCCCCGGCATGCTCTCCCTAGGCGGCTCGGTGCGCGACTCGGCATGGGCGGACAATTCCCAGAAGCTGCATCTCTCCTGGCTGATGCGCGGCTCCAAGGCGGTCTATCTGGCGGAGATCGACGCGGCCACGGGCACGTCGCGCATCGTGGCGCGTGACACCGGCAAGACCTACGTGGAGATCGCGAACCCGCAGGATCCGGCGTCATTCTACGTCACGAAGGATCTCAAGGATGCCTTCTGGTGGTCGGAGCGTGACGGGTGGGGGCACCTGTATCGTTTCGACGGCGCAGGCGTTGCCAACATCACCGCCGACCCCAAGAAAATGAGCCTGGCGCCAGAGCCCAAGGCGCAGCTGACCAACGGGGCTTGGCAGGTGGGACAAATCAGCTACGTCGACGAAACGCTGCGGCAGGTCTATTTCACCGGACGGGGGCGTGACGGGTTCCTGTACTACCCCAAGCTCTACCGGGTGAACTACGACGGCACGGGGCTCACGCTCCTGACACCGGAGGATGGCCATCATATCATCACCTTCAGCCCGAGTGGGAAGTACTTCGTTGACAGCTATTCGCGTGTGGAGAGCCCGCCGGTCACCGTCCTTCGCAGCAGCGCCACTGGCGCCGTCATCCGGAAGCTGGAAGAGGCGGATATCTCACGGCTAAAGGCG
>CAIUOO010000354.1 GCA_903900795.1 uncultured Gemmatimonadota bacterium
CCGTTTCCTCGGGCAGACGGACACGATGTACTACAACTGGAAGGACCGGAACGGCAACCGCTTCATGCTCTTCGTGCCCTCGCCCACCGGCGGCACCAAGCGGCTGCTGTTCGACCCGGCCAAGCTGGCCGAGCAGCTCACCGTGCTCAGCAAGAAGCCCTACGACGCCACCAACCTGCCCTTCCAGACCATCACGTTCCTGAAGAGCCACAAGGCGTTCCGCTTCACCGTGGACACCGTGCGCTACGAGTGGACGCTGGCCACGGAAACGCTGAAGTCGAACGGCCGCGTGGTGCGGAACGCGCCCCCGCCGGTCGACGAAGAAATCAACACGCAGGGCGGCGGTGGCGGTGGCGGACAGGGCGGCGGCGGGGCCCGCGGCGAGTTCCGCAACTACAACAAGGACAGCTCGGCGTTCGTGTTCGCGCGCATGCACAACTTGTTCATCGTGGAAAAGGCGACCAACGACACCGTGCAGATCAGCACCGACGGCGCCATGGACTACTCCTTCGGCTACCGGGACACCACCGAGAACGCGCGCCAGCTCGCCGCCCTCGCCGGTGGCGGACAGCAGACCGACGGCGACCAGGATGACACCGACGACGCCAGCAACCGCGATCAACGCATCCGCCCGAACGTCGCGTGGTCACCCGACGGGAAGTCGTTCTCGTTCGTGCGTCGCGACCAGCGCAAGGTGAAGGATCTGTTCCTCGTGAACGTGCTCGCTCAGCCGCGCCCCGTGCTGATCCACTACAAGTACACGATGCCTGGCGAAGAAGACGTCACGCGCAGCGAGCTGTGGACGTACCGCCGCGGCGAGAAGGCCGTGAAGCAGATCAACGTGGCCAAGTGGAAGGACCAGGCGCTGTTGAACGTGCACTGGCCTGTGAACGGTGACAAAGTGCGTGTGGTACGTCGCGATCGTCCGCAGCGCACCGTCGACTTCATCGAAGTGGACGTGGCCACCGGCGCCATCAAGACGCTGCTCACCGATGCCATCGAAGGCGCTGCGCTCGAACCCAAGAACATCGCCTACCTCAAGCAGGGGGGTGATTTCCTCTGGTGGTCGCAGAAGACCGGCTGGGGCATGTTCTACGTGTACGGCTTCGACGGCGGCGAGAAGCGTCCGCTCACCACCGGACAGTGGAACGCCAACAGCATCGTCACGATCGATTCCACGACGCAGCAGGTGTGGGTGTCAGGTCAGGGACGTGAGCCGGGCGAGCAGCTGTATCAGACGCACCTCTATCGCGTGAACGGCGATGGCAGCGGCTTTACCCTCCTCGACGCCGGGAACGCGCACCATGCGTCTACGCTCGGGGAAAACGGCACGCCGAGCATCGTCTCACCCACCAAGCGCTACATCTACGACTCGTTCTCGCGCATGGACCTGCCCTTCAAGTCGGTGCTGCGTGACGGCGCCACCGGCCGCATCCTCAGCACGCTCGAGGAAATGGACCTGTCCAAGCTGAAGGAACTCGGCTTCAAGAACGCCGAGACCTTCTCGGTGAAGGCCGCCGACGGCGTCACGGAGCTGTACGGCAACATGTGGAAGCCGTTCGACTTCGACAGCACCAAGAAGTATCCGATCATCACGTACGTGTACCCCGGCCCGCAGACCGAGGGCACGACCACCGGCTTCAGCGTGCGCGGCCCGCTCATGCAGCTCGCGCAGCTCGGCTTCGTCGTGATCGAAGTCGGCCACCGTGGCGGCAGCCCGCTGCGGTCGCTCGCGTATCATCGGTACGGCTACGGCAACATGCGCGACTATGCGCTGGCCGATAAGAAGTACGCCATCGAGCAGCTCGGCGCGCGGCACACGTTCATCGACCTCGACAAGGTCGGCATCTTCGGCCACTCCGGTGGTGGCTTCATGACCGCCGCCGCCATGCTGTTGCCGCCATACAACGACTTCTTCAAGGTGGGCTGGTCGGAATCGGGCAATCACGACAACAACATCTACAACCAGAACTGGAGTGAGTGGAACCACGGCGTGAAGGTCATCGCCAAGGCCGACAGTGCCGCGGGTGCGGTGCGTGCCGGCGGCACCGGCGCCGCCCGTCGTGGCGGACCGGGCGCGAACGCCGCTGCGAACGCCAACGCGCGTGAAGTGGTGCAGGATTCCACGAACGCCGACAAGATCAAGTTCGACATCCGTGTGCCCACCAACGACGAACTCGCCGGCAACCTCAAGGGCAACCTCGCCCTGGCCACCGGTGACCTCGACAACAACGTGCACCCGGGCGGTACGGTCCGTCTGGCGAACGCGCTGATCAAGGCCAACAAACGCTTTGACTTCTTCATCTACCCGGGCGAGCCGCACGGCTACCGCGGCACCGGCCCGTACAATCAGCGCATGCTGATGGAGTACTTCGCCGAACATCTGCTGGGCGATTACTACCGCGGCAACGGCGAGATCAAGTAACGCCGGGCACCCGATGCCCTGAGGCACGAAGGGCCACCAGCGCGAGGCTGGTGGCCCTTCGTCGTTCGTGAATCCCGGTGCGCAATTAGCCGCGAACCTTCACGACCTCCTCGGCCGCCGGCCCCTTCTGACCCTGCACGATGTCGAATTCGACGCGCTCGCCCTCGGCCAGGGTGCGGAATCCGCCGCCCTGAATGGCCGAGTGGTGAACGAAGCAATCCTTCGAGCCGTCATCGGGCGTGATGAACCCGAAGCCCTTGGCATCGTTGAACCACTTCACCTTGCCGGTCGTACGCATGGCACTGCTCCCGTTGCTGTGTGTTCGGAGTCCGGCCCTGCCGTACGCACCGAGCACTCGTGTAATTCGCGGACGATACCCCCGCGCGGGTTGCCGATGCGGTGCGACATCAGCTCAGCATCCGATCGGCGACAGTCGCCCACACGAAAGGGACCCGCGTGCAGCCAGGTCCCCGAAGTCGCCTGCTGCGCGTTTCCCGCACCGTAGCGCGGCCGTTGTGTCTCGAATGCCTTAGACGGTAGCGTCGGTTTTCGAGAGTGTCAACAGGATTTTTGCGGAGTCCGCGAAGGGACCCGCGCTCCTGCTGGACGCACGACACGCGCCCCCCCACTTTCCCCGGATGCTCATTCCGAACGCTGGACGCCGATGCGCGCTGGCAGCCTTCCTGCTCTGCGCCGCAACGGTCACCCCGTCGATCGCCTCCGCGCAGGGGAGTGCCGCCCGAGGCGGCGCAGCACCGCGCCTGATGCGTGCCGGCGACGTCGACACCGTACCACTGCGCGATCTCGGCGCCCGCATCGCGTACGGACGTGACTCCCTGCAGTTCGGCGAACTGCGCCTGCCTGCCGGTGCGTCGAACGACCATCGGGCGCCAATCGCGATCATCATCCACGGCGGATGCTGGTTCTCGCCGTACGCGTCGGTCCGTAACAGCGCACCGCTCGCGGACGCGCTCGCGCAGTCGGGGGTGGCCACCTGGAACGTGGAGTACCGGCGCTACGACAATCCCGGCGGCGGCTGGCCCGGCACCTTTCGCGATGTGGCCGACGCGGCCGACTATCTCCGTCCGCTCGCCACGCGGTACCCGATCGACACGACCCGCATTGTCATCGCCGGACATTCCGCCGGCGGACACCTCGCCCTCTGGCTGGCCTCCCGGCACGCGCTCGATCGTACGAGCCCGCTCTTCGGTGGGACGCCGCTGTCCGTTCGCGGCGTCGTCTCGATTGGCGGCATCGCCGATCTCCGTGAATTCTACGCCCGCGAGCGCACAACCTGCGGCAATCCGGCCGTGGAGTCGTTGCTGGGGGGTACGCCCGACAGCGTGCCGGCGCGCCTTCGTGAGGCGTCACCGATCGAGCGCCTCCCGCTCGGTGTGCCCACGGTGCACCTCGCCGGCGAGCGGGATTTCATTGCCCCCGTCGCGGTGCGCGACGCGTACGTGACCGCCGCCAGCGCGCGCGGCGACAACGCCCGCGTGATCACGGTGGTCGGCGACGGGCACTTCGAAGCGATGACGCCGTATAAAGCCGCCGGGCGCGCCGTGATCGACGCGATTCGCGGCCTGCTTGACCTGCCGCCGTCCACACCGTGAGCCGCGCAGCCGCCGCCTCGGTCTTCTCCGTCGGCCTTTACAGGGGGCTCCGCCACCGGCAACATCAAGGAGCCCCCAACCGGAGTGTCCATGAAGGATTCGCAGCTCAAGGCGTTGCTCAAGAAGACGGCTGCTAAGGCGTCGCAGCAGAAGAAGCCGTCCCGCAGCCTGTTCGATCCGACGCTCGAAGCCACCCGCGGCAAGAGCGAGCCGCTCGAGGGCTCCGAAGCTGAGGGCATCTTCAAGGAAATGAAGCGCCGCGAGTTCTAACACGCCGCCCGGCTTTCCCGAACCCGATCGGTCGTGACTCCCTCGAAATCCCTCCCCGCCGTGATGGTCGCCGTCGCGGCCGTACTCACGGCGGCGTGCGGAGATAAGCAGACGGACACGCGCGCCGACAGCAGAGCCGGCGCACCCGTGTCGGTGGCCACCGACACGGTGAAGCGCCAGGGGCGCTGGTCGGACAGCATCACCGCCGAATCCGACTACACGGCCGTGTACGTAAGCGGCGAGCTCGTCGTGATCGAAGAGCAGATGGTGTTTCCCGACGGCACGCGCTCCTCACGCACCTATTTCTACGACCGCCGCGCCGCGCCCACCCGCGTTGTCGAGGAGCGCTCCCTCATGGCGGCGGCGGGCAACAGCTCGCCGACCACCATGCGCGTGCGGCTTGACGTCTACTTCACCGGTGACCGGGTCGATTCCTCCGGCAAGACAGTCGACAACGTCGCGAAAACCGTGCAGCCATACGAGATCGAGAATCTGCGCCGGCACGAGCGCGAGATCTTCGCCCGCGTGCCCATGACCGACGCCGCTCCTCGCACCGACCGCTGACGATGACCGGCAACAGCAACGGCAACGGCAGCGGGATCAGCGCGTAGGCGGCTTCGCGTTCAGCGACCAGTCGAACGGCATTTCCCGCATCCCAAAGCGGCCGGATTCCAGCTTCTTTTTTGTCTCGCCGTCGAACCACGTGGCCAGATAGCCGCCCAGATCCGAGCGCGAATTGCCGAAGTCGGACTTGTAGTAGGTGAAGATGGGACTGAGGCGCGGGTATTGGGTCGCGATCTGATTGGTGGTGGTGTCCGTCAGGAACCGACGGCCCTGATCGAAGAGTTGCGCGTCGAGCGCGGCCCCGTTGTACGCCTCCGACCGCAGCGGCGGGCTGCTTTTTGCCGCCGCCACCAGCGCGAAGTGAATGCGCGGATCGTGAAAATCCTTGCGGATAATCCGATGCTGCACGTCGTCGAGTGTCAGCGTACGCCCCGCGGCACGAACGATCGGCTCGCTCCACGGCCCCTTCAAGCGAAGCACCCCGAGCGTGCGGTTCACGTTCCGGATGCTCTCGCGCTCCCCGTGGGAAACGATCAGCTGGATCGTGTAGGCATTGTACACATTAATCCAGAACGCCAGCCGTTCCTCGTCGTCGGCGCCGGCCAGCGACGCGCGCTCGAGCGACGCCAAATAGCCGCGAAAGGCGGTCGCATCGCGAAAGGCGTCGTAGTCCACGAGTCCGTCGGTCACGTGGGCACGGAGCAGGCGGTCGAAGGCGGAGTGGTCGACTGTGACCCGAGCGGGTACCCGCTCGGGTACCGGCGTCGGTGCCGACTGCGCGGTCAGCGGTGCCGCGAGCAGCGCCGTCGCGAGCAGCGTCGCCAGCACCCACCCGTATGCCGCCGTCGAGGCCCTGCGCAGCGAGAATGTCATCGTGTATAGTACGCCGATGAGCACGAACTGGTTGTTGGGCATCTGGCGCCTCATGCGCGCCGACGCGTCACTCGACTTCGCCCCAGGGGTGCGCATGGAATTTCTCATCGATGGCGTGCTCCGCTACCACGTCGATGTGGGCGGACAGGATCAGGTGGTCGACCTCGTGTACCGGGTCGAAGGCGACATGCTGCATACCGACAACCCGGCGGCGCCACACAGCATGAGCGTGCGCATCGAACACGGAGCCGGCGACGTCCTGCTACTCGACTTCGGCGGCGCTCAGGCCATGCTCGTGCGCGAAGTCGAGCGCCCCGCACACGACATCCAGTAGGCGTACGGGGTCGTCACCGTCACGTTATCGTATCGCGGCGGGGGCCATCATGGCCCCCACCCGTCACGGCCCGTACACGACGGGTGACGTCCCCCGCCTGATATCTCGGGCGCCCGCGGCCACCCCGGAGCCGACCGCGAGGCCGACCGTCAACGCCGTGCCGAGACCCACCAGCGGCAAGAACGGCACGAGGACCGCGCCAAGGAGAAACGCGGCCCCACCGGCCACCCACGACGCGCTACTCTGCTGCACTAAATCGACATACCGCAGCCTATTGCGGACGAACCGGCGCGTAGTGCCATGGAGCACGATGGCCAGGATGATGGCGATCGCAAACGAGATGATAACGGACACGGGAACCTCCTGAGTAGTCGGAAACGGAGCGCGTCGCGGAGCCCTTGGCGTCGTGCTGCCGCTCACCATCTGTTCCTCATAACGCGACGACGCGACGGAGGTTTCAGCCGGCTCAGCGACGCCGCGGCATCTCCATCTTCGTGTAGGTGAGCGGCACCGAGAACAGGTCGATGGCCAGCTTCTTCCTCTCGATCTTCACCACTTCGATGGGGATGCTCCCGTCCGGCATCGTGACCTTGAGGGGGAAACCACCGTCCGCCGTGAGCATCCGCTGCCACGCCGGCTCGCTGCCCCGCTGCATCGACGCCAGCGGATTCACGTAGCTGCCGAGTCCCTTGGCCAGGCAGATGTCGACGGTCTGTGCAGCACTGGCCACAGTCACGTGCTCGCACGCCGAGCCAGCCACCGTGTCCATCCGGCCGGTGAGCGTGATCTTCGCGTCGGCCGGCGCCTTGGCCGCGACGCTCGACGAGGCATCACCGATCGGCATCTCCATGTAGGCGTTCTGCGCCGCCAGCAGCACATACACCTTCTGCTCTTGGGGCACCGACAACAGCGACATCGCGCCGGCCGGCCCACCCATCGACACGCGCACCTTGCCGCCGCGCACGAGATACTCCACCTCCTGCACCTGCGGACCGTTCGCACCCTTCGACGACAAGCGCATCGTCAGCGCGCCTTCGAACGGCTGTGCCACGACCACCTGCGGCACCATCACGACCACCATCGAGACCGTCGCCGCAGCGATGGCCAACGGACACACGCGTGACATCACGACTCGCTTGTAGAAGACGTCAGGCGATGCCGTTGCGCATCGCCCGGAGCACGAGGTCGGAGAACCGGTCAATCTCGTCCAACGTGGTATACACGTTAGGGGTCACGCGGATCCCGCTGAACTCCGTATGCACGATCGGCGTTTGCACGACGCGGTGCTGAGACACCAGCCAGCTGCCAAGCTTCACCGGATCGAGACCGTCCACATTGAAGAAGCCGATACCGCCGCCCCATTTCGAATCGAGTGGGGTCAGCACCGTCACGCGCCCCTTGCCCTCGACCAGCAGTCGCTTGGCCCACCGATCGCGCAGGAACTTGAGTCGTGCCTGCTTCCGCGCCGAGCCGATCGCCCGATGAAACGCGAGCGATACCGAAATCGCGTTGTGATTCGCCGCCGGATGCGTGCCGATCTCCTCGTACTTGCGGATGTCGGCTTCCTGCCCGGGGTTGCCCGCCATCAGCGGCCACATCGACTCGATCTTGTTCTTGCGCACGTACAGGAAGCCCGTGCCGATGGGCGCCAGCAGCCACTTGTGCAGGCTCGTGCCGTAGTAGTCCACGTCGAGCTCATCGCGCGTGAACGGAAACTGTGCAAAGGCATGCGCGCCATCCACGAACGTCACCACGCCCTTCGCGCGCGCCATCGCGATCAACTCGTTCACCGGCAGAATCTGGCCGGTCAGGTTGGTGATGTGCGTGATCTCCATGACGCGGGTGCGCGGCGTGATCGCCGCGGCAAACGCGTCCACGATCTGCTGCGGCTCCGTGCACGGCACGGGGAACGACACTTCCTTCAGCACGATGCCTTCGCGGCGCGCGCGCTGCTTCCACGCGTTGATCATGCGCCCGTAGTTCTGGTTGCTGATCACCACTTCATCACCGCGCTTGAGATCGATGCCGAAGATCAGCGTCTCCATCGCTTCCGATGCATTGCGCGTGATCGCCATTTCTTCCGTGTCACAGCCAAACTCCAGCGCCAGCTCGCGCCGGACGATCTCGATGCGAGGTTCCAGCGTCTGCCACATGTGGATCACCGGCAGCTCGTTCGAGAAGCGCAGGTCGCGCTCGAGCTGCGCCATGACATGCGAGGGGGCCGGCGAACAGCCGCCGTTGTTCAGGTTGATCCACGTGCGGTCGAGATCGAACGCCCGTTGAATCGGCTCCCAGAAATCCTCGTCGGCGGCGAACGCGTCGGCTTGCGCCGCGTCTCCTCGCCAAGCGGGCGCGGACGGATCGAACAGGGCAACGCCGCGATCCTTCGCGACCTCGGCGGCATCGATCAGACGCCGGATCGCGTGCGGCGAAAAGCGCGGCGACAGTGCGGCGGCAAGGCTGGGCAGGGCGGTCGCCCCGGCCACGGCGGAAACAAAGAGTCGGCGGTCCATGCCGGAACATGCGACCAAAATCCGTGGGACGCGAGTGGAGGTTTTTCGCGGCCCGGCGTGGGGCCTCCCCTAGAACATCGAGCGGAGTCCGAAGCTCAGCGTGCGGCCCGCCGTGACGGTGGCATTGTCCGGCGCGCCGCGCTGCACGTTCAGCAGGTTCTCGCCGCCGATCAGCAGCGACAGGTCACCGCGCAACCGGTAACTCGCATTGGCTCGCCAGCGCGTCACAGCGCCGTACCGCAGCCAATACCGCCGCAGCAGCGGGCCGCCGAAGTCGGACTCGGGCGCAGTGTTCGCCACCGCTTCACCGATCGCGGTCCGATCGTAGCCAATCCAGTCGGCGGCCCGGGTCGCCGTCGAACTCACGCTCCAGCGGCGCGCCGTCCACGTGGCCGAGAGGCTCACCGTGGACGCTGGCACATCGAGCATGCGATCGCCCACGCGCAACTCACCGCGATAAGCGGTGGCCGTGCGCGCTACCCGGCTATCCACCAGCGACAGCGTGCCCGCCAGCTGAAGACGGCTCCGACGCGCCGTCGCCTGCAGCTCCCACCCCCGATTCGTGATCGCGCCCACATTCTGCAGCGTGTACGCCACATTGCGCACGATGCGGCCGTTGGCGCCGACCGCGTTGGACATCGATCCGACCGGTTGGATGAGCCCGGACGCTTCCTGATCGAAACG
>CAIUOO010000355.1 GCA_903900795.1 uncultured Gemmatimonadota bacterium
ACGATCGTCGGATCTGGCACCATCCCGACGGTCAGCGAAGGCACCACGATCCAGAAGACGTTCGGTATGTTCATCGAGCAGGCGCTCAATGTCGGCGATCGCCTCTTCCTCACCGCCGCCGTGCGCAGCGACCAGAACTCGGCGTTCGGTACCAACTTCCAGAGCATCGCGTATCCGAAGGCCTCGGCCTCGTATCTGATCTCGCAGGAAGACTGGTGGAAGGCGCCGGCGTTCGTGAACTCCGTGCGTCTCCGCTACGCCTACGGACAATCGGGCGTGCAGCCCGGCCCGAACGACGCCCTCCGCTTCTTCACGGCCAACAGCACGAGCATCGCAGGGACCGATCAGCCCACGGTCACCCAGGCGGCGCTCGGAAACGACAACCTCAAGCCGGAACGCTCGGCCGAGCAGGAAACCGGGTTCGAAGTGCAGATGTTCAATCAGCGCCTCAACCTCGACGCCACGTACTACAGCAAGATCACGAAGGATGCGCTCATCAGCGCGATCCTGCCGCCGTCGTACGGCTCGGTGGCGTCGCAGCTGCGCAACCTCGGCTCGGTGAAGAACGCCGGTGTCGAAGTCGCGATCAACGCGCAGATCCTGCAGGGCGACAAGCTCGGCTGGGACATCAACCTGTCCGGTTCGGCCAACGAAAATAAGGTCGTCTCCCTGGGCAACAACCCGCCGCAGGTCGGCACCACGTCGCGCACCGTGGCCGGCTATCCGATCTCGGGGCTCTGGGCCCGTCCGATCACCGGCTATGAGGACAAGAACGGCGACGGACTGCTCACGTACTGGGCCGACGCGGCCAAGAACGAAGTGTTCGTCGGGGACTCAGCGATCTTCCGTGGCTACCCCACGCCGCGTTACATGGTCACGATGGGCTCGGGCTGGGATCTCTTCGCCCGCAAGCTGCGCATCAGCACCATGTTCGACTACCGCGGTGGCAACAAGTGGTATAACAACACGGAGCGCATTCGCTGCACCCGCCCGAACTGTGCCGGTCGCCTCGACCTTAAGGCAGACTTCATCGACCAGGCCACGAACATCGCGGCCAACGAGCATCCCGCCCGCACGCTCGACGGCTTCTTCCAGCCGGGTGCGTTCGTTCGTCTGCGCGAAATGTCGGTGCAGTACACGATGTCGCCAGCACTCGCGTCCAAGCTCACGGGGGCCAAGTCGCTGTCCGTGGTGTTCACCGGTCGTAACCTGTTCCTGAGCACCAAGTACCGCGGCACCGATCCGGAGTCGGGCTTCAACACCACCGGCGCTGGCGAAGCACCCCAGGAGTTCCAGACCGTCGGGCCGCCGAGCTACTTCATTTTCCGCGTCAACGTCGGCTACTAGGAGAACAGCCCATGACTCAGAAACACACCACGGGCCGGTCCACCATGCCGCGACGCCTGGGTACCGGAATCACCCTCGCACTGGCCATCTCGGCCACTGCCTGTCAGGAAGTGAATAATCAGCTCCTCCAGGTCACCGACCCGGACATCATCAACCCGTCCGACGTCGTCTCGCCGGAGGCGGCCGTTGCCGT
>CAIUOO010000356.1 GCA_903900795.1 uncultured Gemmatimonadota bacterium
CGCCCCGGTTTCGTCAGCGATCTTCCGCAATCCGGGGATGAAATCGGGGAGCGGCTCGATAAATCCGCTGTTGCCCACGATCGGCTCGAGCATGATCGCGGCCAGCGGGAACTCGCGGGCGATGCGGGCCGCCTCCTCGAGATCGTTGTAGCGGCAGGTCAGCGTGAGCTTCGCCAGCGCTTCCGGGACGCCCGGTGAATCGGGAAGCCCCAGCGTGGCTACACCCGATCCCGCGCGCACGAGAAAGGCGTCGGCGTGGCCGTGATAACAGCCCTCGAACTTGAGGATATACTCACGACCGGTGATGGCACGGGCCAGCCGCGCAATCGTCATCGCCGCCTCGGTGCCGCTGGACGTGAAGCGCACCATTTCCATGTGCGGCATCCGCTCGGCGATCTTGTCGGCCAGCTCGACTTCCCGCTCGGTGGGCATGCCGAAGCTCGTACCGTCCTGCATGGCGCGCGACACGGCCTCGAGGACCACGTCGGGCGCGTGGCCCAGCACCAACGGGCCCCACGACAGGATGTAGTCGAGATACTCGTTGCCGTCGGCGTCCCACACCCGCGCGCCCTTGCCGCGCTTGGCCACGAACGGTTCACCACCGACGCCACCAAACGCGCGCACAGGCGAATTCACGCCGCCCGGAAAACGAGCGCGCGCGCGCGCCATGATTTCGGCGGAACGCGCGCTCGGGCGCGAGGTCAACATCGCTGCGAGTTCTGTCGGACTGCTCATCGGCCGAAACTCCCCACGGAAGAACTGTCAGGAATGCCGCTGCCCACCAGCGGCAGGGTACGCGACGCGCGACGGATCGGCGCCGCTGCGTGCTCGGCCACGCGCAACAGCGTGGCGCGGAAATCGTAGTCGTCCACCACCTGCTCGATGCGCACGTCGGCGAACGCGCCGGGCGTCATGATGCCCGATGCGGCGTTGATCGGTACGTGCACCAGCCCGTCGATATCATCGGCCTGCCACGGCGCGCGGCACAACATCTCGCCCTTCACGTCAGAGGCGCGCTCCACCAACACGCGCGCTTCGACGCCGAGGAAGCGCTCGTAGCGTTCCGACGTGATCGCGCGCTGCAACTCTTCGATGCGCTCCTTGCGCTCCTGCTTGATCGAATCGGCCACGTCGTCGTCCATGCTGTTCGCACGCGTGCCTTCCTGCGGCGAATAGGTGAACACACCGACGCGATCGAACTGCATCTCTTCGAGAAAGTCGCAGAGGATTTCGAAATCAGTTTCGGTCTCACCGGGGAAGCCGACAATGACGGACGTACGCACGGCAAGATCCGGCACGATCGCGCGATACTGGGCGAGGCGTTCGCGGATGGTTTTCTGACGCTCGGGGCGGCGCATCCGCGCGAGCACGGCATCGGATCCATGCTGCATGGGGGTATCGAGATAGCGCACGATGCGCGGATTGGCGGCGATGACCTCCAAGAGCCGCGGCGTGATGCCGGTGCTGTAGAGGTACATGTTGCGGATCCACGGAATCGACGTTTCGCGCACGAGCGCTTCGAGCAGCTCGGGCAACGCCACACCATCACGACGGTCGCGGCCGTAATGCGCGAGGTCCTGCGCCACGAGATTCATTTCGCGTGCGCCCTGCACTTCCAGCAGCTGCGCTTCTTTCACCAAGTCGTCGAGCGCGAACGACCGATGCTTGCCACGCATGAGCGGAATGGCACAGAACGCACAGCCGTGGTCGCACCCCTCGGAGATCTTGAGGTAGCGCACGTGCGGCAGGTCACCGCCGAACAGGCGCACGCCGGGATGCTCCACCAGCGCCCCGCCCAGCAGGCCGCGCTCCACGAGCTCGGGAATGAGGCGGTCGGTCTCGGAGTTGCCCAGAAAGACGTCCACCTCGGGCAGCGCCTCCTCGAGCTCCGCCTTGTGCCGCTCCACCATGCAGCCGATGGCGAACACCGCCTGGCACGTGCCGTCGTCTTTCAGGCGTGCCGCCGCCACGATCGCTTCGATCGACTCGGCCTTGGCCGCGTCGATGAAGCCGCAGGTGTTCACCACCACCACGTCGGCGTCACGCAGGTCGGTCACCTGTTCGCCGCCATGAGCGATGAGATCGGCCAGGTACCGCTCGGAGTCTACCGTATTCTTATCGCACCCGAGGGTGACCAGACCGAACTTGAGCATGTGCGGAAGATAGCGAGTCACGCCGGGATCGTACGTGCCCCGCCGTCGATCAGTCCCCGATCTCTTCCCAGATCGGGGCCAGGGCGAGGCGAAACAGCTCAGGCGCGCCGGCCGGCTTCCAGATTACCGATTCGATGCAAATCTCCGGGCGGTCCGCGGCGGTCGCCCAGCGTTCCACCAGGTGCGACTCCACGTCTACGAGCCAGCACTCGATGGCAGCTCGTTGGAACCGCGGCCGCTTCTTGAGTCGGTCGTAACGCGCCGTGCTTGGCGAGAGCACCTCGATCGCCAGTAAGGGCGCCGGCGCGGGCTCCCGGCCGAACAGGACGGCTTTGCTGACCGGAGGCAGCACGAACACGTCCGGCTGCACCAGCGTGTACGCGTCGAGGATGACGTCGGCCGGCGCCATCAGTGTGAGGCCCACGCCCTTGCCTGGGCCTCGCAACCACGTGCGCAGCTCATGGTGAATGGCGCCGACGACCTGCTGATGGACATACCGCGGCGCCGGGGTCACCAGCAGCTCCCCGTCCACGGTTTCGTAGCGGTTGCCGTCGTCAGGGAGAGCCAACACGTCCTCCACGGACCAGCGGCGAGACTCGGTGCTGGGCATGCCCATAAAGTGCTCGGCGTTCGGCGTACAGCGCAACTCGGCGGGGACATGCCGCAACATGGGCCAGCTGCGGCGCTCGGCGTTAACCGGGATTACGCGCAGGCGATCAATCGCACGCTCCCCGCGATGAAGCGCCTACCGGAAATTGCCGAACTGCAGCTCCACGCCGAAGTCACCCTGACGCAGCATGGCGATCGCTTCCTGCAGTGCATCCTTGTCGGTGCTCTGGACACGCACCTGCTCGCCCTGAATGCTCGCTGTGACCTTCTTGATCTTGGCGTCGCGCACCGCGGCGCTCACCTTCTTCGCGGTCTCGCTGTCGAGCACCATCTTCAACTTGATCTCGCTACGCAGGATGTCATGGCTGCCCGGCTGCGGCTCGCCGATGTCGAGGTTCTTCACGGACACCCCACGCTTGATCAGCTTGGCGCGCAGCACGTCGAGCAGCGCATCCATGCGCATCTCGCCCTCGGCTTCGTACTTGATGATGCTGTCCGTGCGCTTGAAATCGATGAGCACGTGCGACCCCTTGAAGTCGAACCGCTGCGTCACTTCCTTCTGCGCCTGATTCACGGCGTTGTCAACCTCCTGGAGGTCGCAGCCGGTGGTCACGTCGAACGAGTAGCTGGAGGCCATTGAAGCACACGTGGTGCGAAGGGGAAACGGACGGTCAGCCCAGAAAGCTTTCGAGCGACTTGGATCGTGAAACGTGCCGGAGACGCGAGAGTGCCTTCTCCTTGATCTGACGCACCCGCTCGCGCGTAATGCCCAGCTGCGAACCGATCTCTTCGAGCGTCATCGGTTCCGTGTCGTCAATACCGAAATACAGACGCAGAATCTTCGACTCGCGTTCCTTGAGGCTGCCGAGCGAATCCTCGATCGCTTGGGTGAGCGCCTTCTCGAAGGTCTGCTCGTCGGGCGTGGCGTGGTTCGTGTCAGGCAAGTAATCAATCAGGCGGTTGTCCTCGCCCGGTGTCAACGGCGCATCGAGCGACAAGTGCACCTGCGAGATCGACATCGTCTTGGCGACTTCTTCCTCGGTGATGTCCATCCCCTCGGCGATCTCGGCGTGCGTCGCCTCGCGCCCCAGTTCTTGCAGCAGCGTGTTCGCGCGCTTGCCGATGCGATGCAGCGTACCGGCCCGATTGAGCGGCACGCGAACGATGCGCGACTGCTCGGCCAGGGCCTGCAGAATCGCCTGACGGATCCACCACACGGCATACGAAATGAACTTGATGCCCTTCGTCTCATCGAACTTGTGAGCCGCGCGAATGAGGCCAAGGTTGCCTTCATTGATCAGGTCGGACAGCGACACGCCCTGATTCTGATATTTCTTCGCGACAGACACCACAAAACGCAGATTCGATCGCACCAACTTGTCCAGCGCTTCCTGATCACCGACCCGGATCCGACGCGCGAGTTCGGCTTCTTCTTCCCGCGAGATGAGTGGATATGCGCTGATGTCGCGCAGGTACTGATCGAGGGAGCCTTCCTCGTACGACACCTTCTTTTTCGGGGGCGTCACAGCCATGGCAGCGCGGCTCGTGTGGCAGAGAGACTGGACATGCGACCGCGCGGCGGGGGGGAGCGCGGCGTCCTACATACAACAAGTTACCGATAATCCCTTAACTCTGAACTACCGAGGCACCACTCGTCAACGCATGGCGCGGCGAAATCGCGCACGAAGGCTAGCGCACGCGTGCCCCCAATCTGCCCCACCGGATACGGGTAAGCCATGACACGCGCGCTGAGGAGTCCGGCGTGAAACTATAGTACACACGCCACGGTGTCCCGCGCAGCAAGCTGTCGGGCACGAAGCCCCAGTAGCGGCTATCGAGGGAATTATCACGATTGTCGCCAAGGACGAAGAGGTGCTTGGGCGGCACGACGATGGGCCCCCAGTTGTCCCGCGACGGGCGGTAGATCGGCGGCATACCGAGGTGGGCCGTCGCGTTCGCCGCCACCGCGGTATTCGTGAGATAGCCGCGCTGCCACCGGAACGCGTCGATCATCGGATCGACGCGCGGCTCGGTGTGCGACACGTACTGCTCCCGCAACCGGCGCCCATTCCGCACCAGGGACCCGCCCTCCATTGAGAGGGTGTCGCCGGGGCGACCCACGAGCCGCTTTACGAAACTCGTGGACGGGTCGGCCGGCCATTGAAACACGAGCAGGTCGCCGAGCTGCGGCGCCCGCACGGCCGACAACCGCTGCCGTGTGTACGGGACCTCCGCCCCATACAGCCACTTGTTCACCAGCACGAAGTCCCCCACGAGCAGCGTGCGCTCCATGCTGCCCGATGGGATCTTGTAGGCTTCGACGACGAAGGTGCGGAGCACGAGAAACAGCAGCACGGCCGGCGGCAGTACCTTGGCCCATTCCCAGAGCCAGCCGAACGAAATCGCACGCCGACGCGAGCGGCCATTGGCCGCCCGCAGCGCGTTCGCGCGGTGATCGGTGTTCCGCGCCATCACGTCTTCAGTAATTGTCGATCTGGGCGCGCTGGAGCGCTCCGGAGTAATCCACGTAGCCCACCTTGGTCTCCGAGTAGAACTCGTACACTTCCCAGCCGCCCTCGCGATGTCCGTTGCCCGTTTCCTTCACGCCACCAAACGGGAGATGCGCCTCGGCGCCGATCGTGGGCGCGTTCACGTACGTGATCCCGTTGTCGAGATCCTGCAGCGCCCGGAACGCGACATTCACATTACTGGTGTACACCGACGATGAGAGACCGTAGCGGACGCCGTTGTTGACCGCGAAGGCCTCCTCGACGGTAGCGACCTGGATCACCGACAGCACCGGGCCGAAGATTTCTTCCTGCTCGAGCCGTGAGCCAGCCGTCACCTTCGTGAAGATCGTGGGCTGAAAGAAGAAGCCCCGGTCGAGCGCTCCCCCCGTCGCCCGCGCGCCACCACAACGCAGCGTGGCGCCCTGCTCCTGTCCGATCTGCACGTAGCGCTCGACCTTCTCGCGCGCGGCCTCGTTCACCAGCGGCCCGACTTCATGGCCACTGACGCGTCCGTCGCCCAGCACGAGCGCCTGCGCCCGCGCCACGAAACGCTCCACGAATGTGTCGTGAATGCCCTGCTGCAGAATCAGTCGGCTGGTGGCCGTGCACCGCTGACCCGTCGTGCCAAAGGCGCCCCACAACACGCCGTCGATGGCGAGATCGAGATCGGCATCGTCGAGCACGATCTGCGCGTTCTTGCCACCCATCTCGAGCGACAACCGCTTGTGCATGCGACCGCATGTTTCGCCCACGAAGCGTCCCGTTTCGGTTGACCCTGTGAACGAGATCACCGGCACCTGCGGATGCTCCACAAGCGCCTTGCCCACGACTTCACCCATGCCGTGCACGAGCTGAATCACTTCGGGCGGCAGGCCGGCCGCCAGCAGAATCTCTACCAGCACCGTGGCCGTGTGCGGCACGTCCTCGGCCGGCTTGAGGATCACCGAATTACCACAGAGGAGCGCGGGGAACGCCTTCCAGGTGGGGATCGCCATCGGGAAGTTGAACGGCGTAATCAGCCCGCACACCCCGATCGGCCGACGCATGCTCATCGCCCACTTGCTGGCGAGTTCGCTCGGCACCGTATGCCCGAACAGGCGACGCCCTTCGGTGGCGGCGTAGTACGCCGTATCGATGCCTTCCTGCACGTCGCCGCGTGTTTCCGCGAGCGGCTTGCCCATCTCGCGCGTCATGAGGTTGGCGATTTCTTCCTTGCGCGCCGCCATCAGGTCACCAACGCGGCGCAGCACATCACCGCGCGCCGGGGCCGGGGTGCGCTTCCAGCGCTCGAACCCGCGCTGCGCGCTGACCACGGCGGCTTCTACGTCGGCCACGCCAGACGCGGGAAAGCGGCCGATCAGGTCCTGCTGGTCGGCCGGATTACGATTCTCGAAATAGTCGCCGGTCGACGGCGCGACCCACGCGCCGCCAATGAAGTTGTGAAAAGTCGTCATCCCTGCAATTTAGCCCGGAACCGCCACCGTTCCTACTGTGGGAGGACCGCCCGACGGGGCCGGACAACTCCATCCTTCGCTGCGCTCCGGCGTCGGCGCCGCATAGCCCACGCGGGGCAGCACCTCTCGGGCGCCCAGCCCGAGCCCCCACACCACCACCAGCAACGACGCCACATGGGCGAGCCCCAAACGGTGGCGCCACGTGCCGACCGCGCTCCACACACCGAGTAACGCGACCGCGCCGGTGGCCGCCGTAAATCCGATCAGCGGCCCACCGCACGACCTCGGCCACGGCCAGAACATCAGCCCGGCCGCCGCGCCGACCGCGATGGCCACTTGCACCCAGCCACGCCAAGCGCCGGCTGAGGGCGCGGCGGGCGCGGCCGTCCGGGCGGGCGCGGCCACGGTAGGCGCGGCTATCAAGCGACCCGTCGATTTCGTCGGGGCCACCGCTTTGCTCTCGGCCAGCAGCGCCTCGTCGGAGACCGAGGCCAGCTGCTTGTCGATCTTCGCCAGTTCGGCTTCCCAGTTGCGGTCGCTCATACCAAGTCGGGCTGAAGGTCAGGCACATCTCACGCCGGCGTGCTTTCTCGCGTCAACGCATAACGCTCGATCTTCTTGTAGAGATTCGACCGGGGCATGTCCAGCGCCCGCGCCGTCTCCGACACATTCCAGTCGAAGGTGCGCAGCTTGGCCAACAGAAACGCCCGCTCGGCGGCCACCTTGAACTCCTCGAACGTCCTGCAATCCACCAGGTTACCGAGTCCCGCGGGCTCGGCCGACCGCTTGCCGACCAGGCGCTCCACATCGACGGCGGCGATCGTGGCCGCGCTTGCGAGAATCACCAGACGCTCCACGGTGTTGCGCAATTCGCGCACGTTGCCGGGCCAGTCGAGCGCCGAGAGGCGCACCAATGCCTCATCGGTGATACCGCGTGTGGGCAAGCCGTCACGGGCGGCGAATTGTTGCAGGAAATACACCACCAGCGGCTCGATGTCCTCGCGACGCTCCCGCAGCGCGGGCACGGTGATCGGCACCACGTTGAGTCGGTAGAACAGATCCTCGCGGAATCGGCCGTTGGTGATCTCTTCCTCCAAGTTCTTGTTCGTCGCGGCGAGCACGCGTACGTCCACCTGGATCGGCTTGCTGCCGCCGATGCGCGTCACGACGCCATCCTGCAGCACCCGCAGGACCTTGGCCTGCGCGCTCAACGACATGTCGCCGATCTCGTCGAGAAACAGCGTACCGCCATCGGCCTGCTCGAACTTGCCCGCCCGGTCGGCGATCGCGCCGGTGAACGAGCCCTTCATGTGACCGAAGAGCTCACTCTCGATGAGCTCCGACGGAATCGCCGCGCAGTTCACTTCCACGAAGGGCTTCTTCGCGCGCAACGAGCCGCGATGCACCGCCCGCGCTACCAGCTCCTTGCCCGTTCCGTTCTCGCCGGTAATCAGCACGCGCGCCGGTGTGCCCGCCACCTTGTCGATGCGTTCCAGCAGTGCGCGGATACCGTACGTGCGCCCCACGATCTCGTAGCGCGATTCGATTGTTTCGCGAAGCCGCTCGTTCTCTTCCGTGAGCAAGCGCGTTTCGAACGCATTGCGCAACAGCACCAATACGCGATCGGTATCGAGCGGCTTCTCGAGAATGTCGTAGGCGCCGAGTTGCGTGGCCTCGACCGCCGTCTGGATCGTGGCGTGACCGCTGATCATGACCACGGTGGCGTTGGGATCGGCCTGCCGCAGTCGCTTGAGGACTTCGAGGCCATCGAGCCCCGCCATCTTCACGTCGAGGAACACGAGCTGCGGACGGAAGCTGTCGTAGATCGTGATGCCCTCGGCACCACCCGTCGCGGTCTTGACCTCGTAGCCCTCGTATTCGAGCAGCTGACCGAGAGCCTGACGGATACCCGGTTCGTCGTCCACCACGAGAATGCGTCGCGCGCTCATGGCACCACCGCCTTGTAGAGAGTGACCTTGCCGTTGGCGACGCGCACGTCGGCCACAACCTTCGGCAACGGAATCGGCAACGCGTCGGTGGGCAGCGAGTCGGCAGCGGCGGCACGACGCATCGCACCGAGCCATGACGGGATGAACCGCGGCGGTACATCGATGCCCGCCATGCGCAACTCGCGCACACGAAATGCCGCCAGCCCCGGACGCACGAGATCGAGCGTACCGGTCAGGCGCACCGTGTCGCGACCATCCAGCGCCACGCCGAGCAGTCTCCGCAACGCGCCGTCGCCGGCCAGGTCACGCAGCTCCACGACCGTGCGCACCAACAGCTGTTCGTCCACGATCGCGATGTCCGGCCGTGATGCCCTGGAGGGGAAGACCTTCGGGACGCTGGCGGCCAACAGGTCGGCCAACTCGGGGGCGCGCAGCGAGACGTACGCCGGTCCGTTGCGACGCGACAGGCGGGCCACCGCCTCGCGGCCGGCCGTTCCCCCCGGTTCGAGGCGCACCCAGGCGATGGCCTGCTCACGCGTCGCCCGTTCGGCCCGGAGCGCGGCGTCGTTCTCGGACGCGAGGCGTGCGCCCTGATTGCTGTCGAGCCGCTCGCTGGCCTGCGTCGCTGCGTCGGTGACCCGGCTCGCGGCGCCCGACGCCACGCGTGACAGCACCGACGGCAACCGATCGCCGTACAGCCAGTACGCGCCCACGCCGCCAACGGCGAGGACCACGAGGCAGCCGATTCGAGAGAGACAGCCCAAGGGAGCGAGGGTCGAAGGTGAAACGGGAAGGTAGGGCCGCCCCCTCCCAAGCGGCAGCGGTCGTGTGGGGCGAGTCCCTGAGACGGGATACCCTGACACGACGCGGAGCATATACCCCAAACGGGCCTCACTGGACCACGCCCCGAAGCGCTGAACGTCGAGCCCACCACGCGGCGGGAGTGGCGCGCCTCGCTCGACACGCTCGCGGCGAACTGACTGCTGGCCATGGCCAAGCGCCCGGCCATTCCCAACTCGGGAGACTGGTTTGGTCGAGGACACCCACGGGACTGTGGGTGCGTTGTGTGTGGTCACTCTGCGCTCCACACCGTTCGTCGGCGTTCGTGAGGTACCGCCCGCCGCATTCCGATGACAGCGCCCCGCCGCACGGGCGATACCCTCGCTCCATGCGTGCCGCCGCCCCACCCCCTATGAGCACGGCGCACACGACGCCGAGCCCCCCGTCGAGGGGCGTGTCTTTCGCGCTGACGGCGATGTCGATCAGTGGCCGGATTTAAGGTGTCCGCTGAGGGACTTGATCCCAGTGGCCCAATTCCGTACAGTACTCCTGTACAACGTATGACACCTGCAGAGGGAAACCGTCCATGACCAAAGCGACATACAGCCATTTGCGCGAGCATCTCGCCGAGGTGTGGGACGCCGTCGAGGAGACCCAAGAGCCCATAATCCTCCAGCGTCGCGGCCATGAGGATTTGGCTATGCTGCCGGCCGCCGAGCTGGCTGGCCTGATGGAAACGGCCCATCTGCTCCGCTCCCCCAAGAACGCCGCGCGGCTGATGGCGGCGCTGGCGCGATCAGACGCGCGGGACGTCGAGCCCACCACGCTGCAGGAGTTTCGCGCCTCGTTAAGCGCGCACGCGGCCGACTGACGGGCGGCCATGGTTAAACGTCCGGCCGTTCCCAAGGCCGCTGGCCCCGCCGCTGACCAGGCCGCGGCGCAGCCGACGCGGCGCGATGCGGTGGTCCAGCCGGAGTGTCACGAGGATTTGCGCTACTGGGTCGCCGAGCAGCCTCGCATCGCGCTCAAGTTGCTGGACCTGATGGAGGTGATCATGCTGACGCCGTTCACCGGCATTGGGAAGCCGGAGCCGCTCAAGGCGCTTGGTGCCAACGTGTGGTCGCGCCGGATCACCCAGGAGCATCGGCTTGTGTACAAGGTGTACGATGACCGCATCGACTTCCTGCAGGCCCGGTACCACTACTGATCAGCGCGGCAGCCGCTGGCGTCGCCCCTGGTGCTCCGTATCCGGATGGACGTGGCCTTAGTCTTTGTACCCACCGTGCGGCAGCAATGCTGATGGCTAAGGGACCCCCAAAGGGGTACAATGCACCTACTTGTGTATATTACCCTTTAAGGGGTACGATACGTCAGACGATGAATATCTGACCCCCAAAGGGGTATGATACACGATGCGTATCTATCCGACCCCATGAGGGGTGTTCTGAACGTACAACGCAATCCCCGACCCCTTGAGGGATCCAAACCAACGCCGACGCCATGCGTAGAGTCGTACCAGAACGATTGCCGCGCCTCGACCCCGCATCGCATGACGCCGCCGTGCGTGGCGCCGTCGTGCTCACCCTCAGCGAGCTGGGCGGCGTGACGCGCTGGTGGCGAACTCGGCAGCGACGCACCTTGCGCGACGCCGCCGGCATGCTGGGCGTGACGCACCGCCTGCTGGCGGAGCTCGAGCGTGGGGAGCGCGGCGTCCGTATGGACACGGCGCTGGACCTCCTCGCGGGTATGGGGTTTGACGTGGTGCTCGTGCCGCGAGACCCCTCGCTATCACTGCAGGCACCGGGCGAGCAGGAAGTCCGATGACGGCATCGCGACGCCTCACGGTCTTTCGGGACAACCGATCCGTCGGGACCCTGTGGGCGGACGGATCCCGCCTCCACTTCGCGTACCACGCAGCAGTGCTGGGGGACCGCGCCGCGGCGGTGGGGATCCTGTTGCCGGTGCGCGACGGCACGTTCGACGATCATGTGGTCCGACCGTGCTTCGAGAATCTCCTACCCGAGGGCGATCTGCGTGGCTACCTCGCCAAGACGGAGAAACTCGATGTGGGCGACGTCGTCGGCCTCCTCGCCGCGTTCGGCGGCGAGTGCGCCGGCGCGCTGTC
>CAIUOO010000357.1 GCA_903900795.1 uncultured Gemmatimonadota bacterium
GTACTGCGAAACGTGCTTACGCATCGAATCTCCTCAAGAGGCTGTCCACGCGCGCGAGGGCCTTGAACGCCTCGCGCGGCGTGAACTCCGGGGTCAGAAACTGGTGTTGAGCGAGAACGTGAACTGGCGCAGGTTCGGGAAAACGTATCCGTCGTTGGCGTTGAGCACGGCGGATCCGAGCTGGCCGCCTCCCAACCCCACTTCAGGATCGAAACCCTTGTACTTCGTGAAGGTGATCAGGTTGCGACCAATGAGGGCGAGGTTCCAGTTGCCCACGCCGGCGATCGAACCGATACGGTACCCGACCGAGAGTTCACGGAGCTTCACAAAGCTGGCGTCTTCTGTCGTGTTGTTGTTCGGGCCCAGCACGTCATACAGACCACCGATGCCGCCGGTCGAGATGGCGCGGAAGTAGTAGCCAACGGGTTTCGCATCGGCCACCGACTTGCCCTGCTGGTCGGCATCCGCGTGCATGAAGTCACCCAACGACCACTGCCGGCCCTGATTCCAGACGCTCTTGCCAACCGTGGCGTCGAGCAGCCCGTAGGCAGTGAAGCGCTTGTATCGGAAATTCTGCGCCGTTGACCAGCGGAAGCGCGGAAGCGCTTGACCGAGGGGCAGCACGCCCACGGCGCCATTGGCGTCACGCTCGAGGATGGGCATGCCCCAGCTGAGCGGCTCGCCACCGGTCCCACCCTTCCACGGCGCCGAGGCGGCCGGAAGGCGGGTCATCCACAGGTTCTTCGTGATGCCGTCGTTAACCGTGTTACCCTGGCCGACATACACGATGAATCCGTCCGCATTGGCCTGATAATCGAGGCCCGAACCGCAGCGCGCCTGGAAATCGGCGGGGAGCTGACCGCACTCCTTCACGAACTTCCGACCATAGATCTGACCGAGCGCGCCGCCCTGCACCATCTTGAACATCGTCCCTTCGATGAAGTACTCGGGGATATCAAGACGCGTGATGACGGACGTGGTGCGGTCGTAATTGAAGCGAGCCGAGTAATCGACGTGGCGCGTGGCCACGATCGGCACGTTCAGGGACACTTCGATCGTGTTGTTCGTGAGCTGACCCGCGTTCGTCCACTGGCTGGCGAAGCCGGCCGCGGCGGGCGGGGGAGGCTGCAGCAGCTGATCGTCGATCACGTTGTTCGACTTCGTGAGCGTGACGCCGTACTTACTGAACAGCTCGAGGTCCATGCCGTACTCGGTCTCCGTGGAGACTTCGGGACGGAGGTTCTTGTTGCCGAGCTGGTTGGGGTTGAGCGCGCCACCGGCGCCGATGCTGAACGTCTCGTATTGCGCCGTGAAGTTCGGGCGGTTACCGGCCTGACCTACCGAGTAGCGGAACTTGAGGTCGGAGATCTGGTTCAGGTTGAACCAGGGCTCGTCGGACAAGCGCCACGCGAACGACGCGCGGCCGTAGGTCTGCCAGCGGTTGGCCGCACCAAAGAGCGAGGCGGCGTCGCGACGCACGAGGGCACCCACGATGTAGCGGCCCTTGTAATCGAGATCGAGGTTGGTGAAGAAGCCGAGTTGGCGAACCGTGGACGTGCCACCCGATGTAAAGAAATTCTGAATGGCCGCGTCGGGGTCACGGAGGCCCGGCACGGCGAGGTTGGAACCGCCGGTACTCTGCGAGCGCGAGTCCTGCGTTTCATAGAGGTAGCGCAGCGTGAGGCGCGAGGTGAGGCTTTCATCGAACCAGTTGCGGCGCGCCGACACATTTCCGGACGCGTTCAACGAGTACGAGCGCCCCGCACTGCGATCGATGCTTCCGAGGTTCGTGGAGCTCAGCGCGGACGTCCGGTAGCCACGGTCCTGCTGCGACTCCTGGAAGTTGTTGCGAGCGTCGTAGCCGAAGTTGAACTCGCCGTCGAGCCAGCTGAGCGGCGTCCAGCGCGCCGTGGCATTCCCCACGAAGCGGTCGATGCGGTTGAGCGGCTGGAAGTTCTGCGAGCTATACGCCGGGTTCACGTTTTGCGCACCCTGATTCTGCGCCACGGTCCGGATGTACAGGCGATCCTTCGAGTCGGTGGCGAACAGCTGCGCGTTGGCGGGCTGACGCGTGAGGCCAAACCAGCCGCCGCCGTTGTTGTAGTCGTTGGCGCTGGAATAGCTGGAGCGGATCGAGAAGTTGATGTTGCCGCCCAGCTGCTGGTCCACGTTCAGGCGCATCGAGTTCCGCGTGTACCCCGGGAGCAACTTGACCGAACCTTCCTGACGCAGCTGGTTGACCGAGGCAAAGAAGTTCGTGCGGCCCACACGACCGGTGGCATCGAGCGTCGAGTTGATGACCTGGCCGTTCGTCACGAACTGTTCGATCGGGTTGTACGTCTTCGGGAACTGGTTCACCTGAAACAGGGCCCGCGACCCAACCGCACCCGGATTCCGGGAGATGCCACCATCGTTCGCGAAGACGGCGGGAGGAAGCGCAAAGTCTCCGCCATCATTGTTGATGCGATACGCTTCCTGGTAGATGTCGACGGTCCGCGAGCAATCAGGCGCACCCGACACCGAGACGCAGAAACGCGACGCCGTCTCGTCCATCAGCATGAAGTGCGTGGTCGGGTACTGGTATTCCTTTTCGATGTCCGACATGCCGTATTCCACGTTGGCGCGGAACTTCACGCCTTCAC
>CAIUOO010000358.1 GCA_903900795.1 uncultured Gemmatimonadota bacterium
CCGGTGGTCGCACTGAAGGGCACGATCTGATCAATGTCCAACCCGAGAAACTTCGACAGCGCTTCGAGGCGCGGCTTCACGTCGAGCTTCCGCAGCTTGTCGATCTTGGTGACGGCAAAGATCGTCGGGACGCCAAGATCAGCGAGGAAGTCGAGCATCGTGAGATCGTCTTCGGTGGGGTCGTGGCGGACATCGAGCAGCTGTACGACACCACGCAACGCCGGACTGTCCCTCAGATAGCCCTCGATCAGCGGACGCCACTCGGCCTTTCGCGCCTTCGAGATCTTCGCATACCCGTACCCCGGAAGGTCGGCCAGGCAAAAGAGCTTGTTGACGTTGAAGAAGTGGATCTCGCGCGTGCGGCCGGGCGTGTTGCTGACTCGCGCGAACGACTTGCGTCGCATGAGGCGGTTCAGCAACGACGACTTGCCGACGTTGGAGCGGCCCGCGAAGGCGATTTCCGGCAGGTTGGGATCGGGACGCCATCCGCCCTGCTTGGCCATCGGCCCGAGATACTCCAGGCTCTTGATGACCAACGGGTCGACGCGCGGCGTGATGACCGGCGCGATGACCGGCGCACCGAGGTCGGTGCTGACGGAAGACGAGTCGCTCACGTGGGGCGCTCCATCGCGGAATCGATCACCATCGCATCACGCACGGCGGGCAGGGGAGAGCGCAGGGCCAGCGCGAGCACTTCATCCATTGTGCGCACGGGATGCCACGCGACTTCATTCCGGACATCTTCAGGGAGCTCCGCCAAATCCTTGGCGTTGCCTTGGGGGACGATCACATGCGAAATGTGATGGCGGTGCGCTGCCACCCCCTTCTCCCGCACGCCACCGATCGGCAACACCCGACCACGCAGCGTGATTTCGCCGGTCATCGCCACATCCCCGCGCACTGGGATGCCCGTGAGCGCGCTGGTGAGCGCGGTGGCCAGCGCAATCCCCGCTGACGGTCCGTCTTTGGGGGTCGCGCCGGCGGGCAAATGCACGTGAATGTCGCGCGTGCGATGGAAGTCGGCCGGCAAGCCCATGGAATGGGCGCGTGAGCGCACGTAGCTGAGCGCCGCCGCCGCCGATTCCTTGATCACGTCGCCCAGCGTACCGGTGAGTTGCAGCCGACCGCGTCCGGGCACGACGCTGACCTCGATTTCAAGCAATTCGCCGCCCACGTGGGTATACGCGAGACCTGACGCCACCCCGATCTGATCGCGAAGACCACTTTCCTGCTCGTCGTGCGAGGCCGGGCCGAGCATTGACGGCAAGTCGTCCTTCGTGATCACGACCTTCGCATCGGGCGCGAGCGCGCGACGGGCCAGCTTGCGCGACACGCGCGCGATGCGACGATCGAGGTCGCGCACGCCGGCTTCGCGCGTCCAGCCACGGATCAGCGCCGACAGCACATTCGGTTCGAGCGTGACCTGTTCGGGCGGAATGCCGTGCGCGGCCAGTTGACGCGGCAGCAGGAAGCGCCGGGCGATCGTGATCTTCTCCGGCTCGAGGTAGCCCGGGAGACGGATGATCTCCATGCGATCGCGCAGGGCTTCCGGAATAGACGCGAGCGAATTGGCCGTCGTGAGGAAGAGCACCTGCGACAGATCGTAATCGACTTCGAGGAAATGATCGTTGAAGGCGTGGTGCTGTTCGGGATCGAGCACCTCGAGCAACGCCGCGGCCGGATCACCGCGCCAGTCGCTGCCGAGCTTGTCGACTTCGTCGAGCAGGATCACCGGATTGATCGTTTCGGCGCGCCGCATGGCCTGAATGATGCGGCCGGGTAGCGCGCCGATGTACGTGCGACGATGACCGCGAATCTCGGCTTCGTCGCGCACGCCGCCGAGTGCCATCCGCACGAACTTTCGGCCGAGCGCGTGGGCGATGGACTTGCCGAGCGACGTTTTGCCGACGCCGGGTGGACCCACCAGGCAGAGGATCGGGCCGGGTAGGTGCCCGACGCGTCCGAGCACCGCGATGTAGTCGAGGATCCGCTCCTTGACTTCATCGAGGCCGTAGTGATCGGCTTCAAGGACTGCGCGTGCGTGGTCGAGATCGATGGTGTCGTCGGAGCGCACCGTCCACGGCAGATTGAGCGCCCAATCGAGCCAGCCGCGTGTGACCGTGGCGTCGGGCGACATCGGCGAGCTGCGCTTGAGCTTGCGCAGTTCGCGGTGCGCCCGCGTGGCCACCGCCGGCGGCAATCCACGCTCGGCGACCTGCTTGGCAAGATCTTCGAACTCGTCGCCGTCTTCCTGGCCAAGTTCCTTGTGAATGGCGCGCAGCTGCTCCTGCAGGTAGAACTCGCGCTGGTTCTGAAAGAGCGACCCGCGGACCTGTTCGTCGAGCTTCTTCTCGAGCTTGAGCAATTCGAGTTCGCTGCCCAGCACCGTAACGAGTTGCGACGCAAGATCGGCGAGGGTTGGTGCTTCGAGCAGCCGCTGCCGCTGTTCGATGGGCACCTGCAGATGGGCCGCGATGCCAAACGCGATGCGCTGCTCGTCATCGAGCGCCTGCAGCAGGCCGACCACTTCCGGCGGCAGGCGCCGATGGAGGCTGGCATACTCCTCGAACATCGTGAGCGCTTGTCGCAGCGTCGCGTGGGCGTGATCGCGCGGTGCCGCTTGGGGAGTTGCGGGGCGCAAGGGCAACGGCACCACGCGCGCCTCGAGCAGCGCACTGGTGCGCGACGAGGTGTACCGTTGCACACGCACGCGCGATACGGCTTCCACCAGAATCTTGGTGGTGCCACCGGCGAGTCGCGTGACCTGCTGGAGGCGCACCAGCACGCCCACGCGATGCAGGTCGGACGAGGCGGGCGTCTGGACGTCGGCATCACGCTGCGTGACGAGTAGCAGTTCGTGGTTGCCGTTGGTCGCCGAGCTGACCGCGGCAAGCGACCCCTCGCGTCCGATCAGGAGGGGCATGGCGACATGGGGGAACAACACCACGTCGCGAAGTGGAAGGACCGGCAGCCGTAGGCTGCCGGTCCCTGAAGTGCGGTTCGTGCTCAGGCTTCCTTCTTCTGCCGTTTCGGCGCGATTTCGAGGAGCGGTGGACCGCCGTGCAAGACGGAGGCTTCCGTGACGCGAACTTCGACCACGTCATCCCGCGTGGGGAGGTCGAACATCGTGTCCTGCAGGGTTTCTTCGAGAATGGCACGCAGGCCGCGGGCGCCGGTGCCACGGCGCAGCGCCTTGCTGGCGACGGCGCGGAGGGCGGACTCCTCGAAGGTGATCTTCACATCCTCGAATCCAAAGAGGCGCTGATACTGCTTCGTGAGCGCGTTTTTGGGTTCCTTGAGGATCTGGACCAGCGAGTCTTCGTCGAGCGCTTCAAGGGGCACGCACACCGGCAAGCGTCCCACCAGTTCCGGGATGATCCCGAAGCGGAGCAGGTCGTCGGGCTCGACTTCCGCGAACGGCGTTTTCGGCGTGGTCTGCTTGATCGAGACCACCTTCCCGTCGCCCTTCTTGTTGTCGAAGCCCAGCTGGCGCCGGCCGGTGCGCGCTTCGATGATTTTTTCGAGACCGTCGAAGGCGCCACCGCAGATGAACAGAATATCCTTGGTGTTGATCTGGATGTATTCCTGCTGCGGGTGCTTGCGGCCACCCTGCGGTGGCACGCTGGCCACGGTGCCTTCGAGAATCTTGAGCAGCGCCTGCTGCACGCCCTCGCCGGACACGTCACGCGTGATGCTGGGGTTCTCGGACTTGCGCGCGATCTTGTCGATTTCGTCGATGTAGACGATGCCGCGCTCGCACTCGGCGACATTGAAGTCGCCGGCCTGCAGCAGCCGCACCAGAATGTTTTCGACGTCCTCACCGACGTAGCCGGCTTCGGTGAGGGTGGTCGCGTCGGCGATCGTGAACGGCACATCCAGAATGCGGGCGAGCGTCTGCGCGAGCAGCGTCTTGCCCGTGCCGGTGGGGCCAATGAGCAGGATGTTCGACTTGTCCAGCTCGACGTCATCCTCGCGCGCATTGCCCGCCGCGTTGATGCGCTTGTAGTGGTTGTAGACCGCCACGGCGAGCGCCCGTTTCGCATTCTCCTGCCCGATCACATACTGATCGAGGGTGTTCTTGATCTCCCGGGGCGTGGGCACCTGGGTGATCGCTTCCGTGACTTCCCGCTCCTCGTCCTCAGCCAGGATCTCATTGCAGAGCGCGATGCACTCGTTGCAGATGTAGACCGACGGGCCCGAAATGAACTTTCGGACGGCGTCCTTGGACTTGCCGCAAAAGGAGCAGCGGAGATGCTTGTCGTGGGACATGGCGGTCCGGAACGGTGGGCAATCGATGACGGCACGCGGCGAGGCAAGCCGCCTACCTACATACAGTTAAGTCGCTCGAGCGCGCAGGGTCAAGCGAGGCGGGCCGTGTTCCGGTGGGAAGCCGGGGAAAACTCAGTGAGAAGTATCGGCCGCGACGTCAAAAATCTGTGCCGGTTCGCTACGAGCGGCGTTGCGGTCGGCGTTGCGGTCGGCGTTGCGTCGGAGATTTAGTCGGCGAATTTGCGCTGGCGTCGCCGACACCCGTGTCGTACCGTAACGTATACCCGGCGGTGGCCGGAAAGAGGCGTGGTCCCGTGAACCCGGGCGTTTTTCCCGAGGGAGAAGGCGTAGCGCATGTGGCCGTTCAAATGGTTCCTGTTCGTGCATGTCACCACCGGCGCGATCGGGTTGGTGCTGTTCTGGATCCCCGTCTTCGGCAAGAAGGGGAGCCAGAATCACAAGAAGTTCGGGACGGTGTACGCCCGGCTCATGCTCGTCACCGCCACGATGGCGCTTGGCATGGGGACGAACACCATCCTGGCCCCGGTGGCCACCCACAGCCATCTCACCGACTGGCCCCCCGCCCGCGTTCAGGGGATTTTCGGGTGGATGATGCTGTACTTGGCGATCCTGACGATCAGCCTGGTGTGGCATGGATTGGTGACGGTGCGCAACAAGAAGCAGCACCTTGAGAATCGCCGGTGGTCCAACGTGGGGCTCAATCTCCTCGTGATCGCCGCCGCGCTGCTCTGCGCCTACCGGGGCTGGCTGATCGATGAGCTGCTCATGATGGGTATCGCCGTGGTCGGCGTGGCGTCGGGGCTCACCAACCTCTGGTTCATCTACACGCCGACCCCCTCGCGCATTGCCTACCAATTGGAGCACGTCAAGGCGATCGTAGGCTCGGGCATCTCCGTCTACACGGCCTTCATGGCGTTCGGATTCGTTCGCCTCATGCCACACCATGCGCTCAACCCGAAGATGTGGTCGATTCCGCTGGTGGTCGGCCTGGCCATCATCATCTACCACCAGATGCGCATTCGTCTCACGCAGCGCCAACCGGCGCGGATGACCACTCAGGGTGCCTGACGCGACGCTGTCCCCGCTCTACCGCCCGCCGGCGCCGGTGCCCCGTGCACCGGTCACCTCGCTCCTGCGGCTGCTTTGGCGCCGTCAGAAAGACCTCCTCAGTTTGCTGCCCGATCTCGCCTATCGCGAGATGGTCACGCCACTGGGCTCGTCGCGCCGCGGCATCCTGTTGATCAACGATCCCTTCTGGGTGAACAAGATCCTCACCGATCACGATCTCTTCCCCAAAAACGACCTGTTTGTGGAAGCGCTCGAAGATCTGGTCGGCAATTCGATGTTCGTCACCAGCGGCGACACCTGGCGGCGGCAGCGGAAAATGGTCGACCCGGCCTTCTCCCATATGCGCATCAACCGCGCGTTCGACTTTATGGCGGCGGCGGTGCGGGATTTCGAAGCACGGCTGCGATCGCTCTCGGCGTCGGGGGAGACGTTCTCGCTCGACGCCGCGATGAGTCATCTCACGGCCGACGTCATCACGCGCACGATCTTCTCAGTGCCGCTGGAGGGGGACACGTCGCAGCAGGTCTTCGAAGACTTCATGCGTTTTGAACGTCAGGTGGGCAGCATCGATATCAAGCGACTGCTGTTGGACAAGCCGTGGTCACCCACGACGCAGCCGAAGCCGGTGCGCGACGCCTGCGCGCGGATCCGTCGGCACTTGGGGACGATGCTCGACACGCGCATCGCCACGGAGGGACTCGATGACATTGCCGGTGCGGTGCTCGAGGCGCACGACACCGACACGGGGCAGCCCTTCACGCGCGAAGAACTGATCGACCAGCTCGGTGTGTTCTTTCTGGCGGGACACGAAACCACCGCCAGTTCACTCACCTGGGCGTTCTTCATCCTGTCCGAGCGCCCCGACGTGGTCGCCCGCATGCGTGAAGAAGTCGAGCGCGTCGTCGGTGACGGGCCCGTGCGGCTGGAGCACACCAAACGGTTGCCGTACGTGCGCAACTTCTTCCGCGAAGTGCTGCGCCTGTATCCGCCAATCACGTTTCTCCCGCGCGTCGCAGCCAGGGACACCGAGATCGCTGGTCGTCGCGTGAAGCGCGGCACCATGCTGATGATCGCGCCGTGGAGCATGCACCGGCATCAGAAGATGTGGGTGAACCCCGACCGCTTCGATCCCGACCGCTTCCTGCCCGCGCGCGAACACGAAATGACGCCGGGGGCCTACATCCCCTTCGGCGCGGGGCCGCGCATCTGCGTGGGGGCTGCGTTCGCCACCATCGAGACGGCGCTGATTCTGGCCACGCTCGTGCGCGGATTCGATTTCACGACGCTCGATGCGGACCGCGTGCGGCCCTTTGCGCGGCTCACCACTCGGCCGGCGGTGGAGGTGATGATGCGGGTGGCAGAAGCGCGGTAACTGAAAACGGAAAACTGCAAACTGAAAACTCCCTAGGAAGCAGGGGGGAGGGTATCAGGAAGGAGGAAGCAGCAACCGCGCGCGGTTCACCTGCTTCCTGCCCCCTGATACCCTCCCCCCTGCTTCCTAGGGAGTTTGCCGTTGTCCCTTACTTCGTTACCGCCACCAACTCCGCCTGATGCTGAATCACATTGTCGACGAGGCCATACACCTTGGCGTCTTCGGCACTCATGAAACGGTCACGATCGGTATCGCGCTCGACCTGCTCGACCGGCTTCCCGGAATGCTTGGCCATGAGTTCGTTCATCTTCGAACGGAGGTACAGAATTTCGCGCGCCTGAATTTCGATATCGGACGCTGAACCACCGCCGCCATTCTGCGACGGCTGGTGGATCATGATGCGCGCGTGCGGGAGCGCGCTGCGGTGGCCGGCGGCGCCGGCGCAGAGCAGGAACGCCCCCATGCTGGCGGCCATCCCCATGCACGTGGTGTGCACCGGCGCCTTGATGAACTGCATGGTGTCATACATCGCCAGACCGGCCGAGACGCTGCCGCCCGGCGAGTTGATGTACAGGTGGATCGGCTTCTCGGGGTTATCGGCCTCGAGGAACAGCATCTGCGCGATGATGATGTTCGCGACGTCGTCGTTGATGGGTGACCCCAGGAACACGATGCGGTCCATCAACAGGCGCGAGAAGATGTCATACGTGCGCTCGCCACGGCTTGAACGCTCGATGATGTACGGCATGTAGATCGATGCCATGCTACAACTCTCCTGAAACGGTTGGTCGGGCGGTGTCTCGAACGGGGATGGTGCGGTTACGCCGTCGTGACCGGGTTTTTCTCGAGCAGCCAGCCGAAGACGCGGTCTTCGGTGAGTTCACGCTCGATCTCCTGCAAACGACCCGACTTCTGCAGTTGCGCGTACACTTGGCCAGGGTCCACGTTGCGCGCCTTCGCGAGCTCCTCAATGCGCGCATCCACCGCCGCCGCGCTCGCCGTGAGCGACTCCCGCTCGGCGATCGTGTCAATGATGAGATCGCGCCGCACCTGGCGCTCGGCCATCGGAACGAACTCCTGTGAGAAGCGCTGCTTCTCCGCATCGGGCACGCCGTACATCTGCATGTAGCCGTCGACCAGCTGCATTACCCATGCCTTCGGCACGTCGAACGGATGGGCTTCGACGATCTGGTCGATGAGTTGTCCACGCACTTCCGTGTCAGCTTCGCGCTTCGAATGCTCCCCCATGTCGGCGCGCACGGCATCGCGCAGGATCTGCACGGTCTCGAAGTCGCCGACTTCACGTGCAAATGCGTCGTCGAGCGCCGGAAGCGACTTGCGCTTCACGTCGGTCAGCACCACACGCACGAGCTTCGTGGCGCCGCGCTGCGATTCGTCGGGGAAGTCTTCGGGCCAACGCACCTGACGCTCCGTCGTGCCGCCAGGGGCGGTCTCCATGATGAGCTCTTCGATGCCGGCGATCGCCTGTCCGCCACCGAGCACGAGGCGGTACTCCTTGCCCTCGGGCAGGGACCCATCGGCGTCGGCCGTGGAGAGCATCACCGTGACCATGTCACCGGGGGCCGGCTTGTCTTCAACCGGCGCCCAATCGGCCTTCTGCTCGCGGATCTTCTCGATCTGCTCTTCGATCTGCTCGTCCGTCACGGTCGGGTCGCGGCGTGTGACCGCGAAGCCGTCCAGTTTCTCGAGCGTGAGTTCGGGGCGCACTTCGCAGTGCAACTCGAACTCGAGCGGCTGGCCGGGTTCGGCCTTGAGATCGTGCACGTGCGGCTGCGCGGCGAGCTTCAGCCCTTCGCGCTCGACGACCTCGCGGAACGCATCGTTCATCGCGAGCTCGATCGCTTCCTGGCGCACCTCATTGGCGTAGCGCTTGCGCACCATGGCGGTGGGGGCCTTACCGGGGCGGAAGCCCGGAATGCGAGCCTGCGTCGCGTACTTCCGCGCCGCTTTTTCTTCGTAGGACGCGTCGGTGTCCGCCGGCACCGAGATCTGCATCCGGCGCGAGACTCCCGCGCTCTCGGTCGGGGTAATGGTGATGGTCATGCGGCGCAATCTAAGTGAGGCGATGAGTCGGGGTGAACTGCGAAAACAGGGCGGCCGACCGGAAAGCTCCGAACGGCCGCCCTGCGATCGGGGGAGACGGCGGGGACTGCACCCCCGCTGGTGCCGTTGTTGATCAGCGCAGCGACAACTCCGGGGCGGCGGCCGAGGCCCGAGCCGGCGCCCCGCCGATGAGCTCGGCGACAATCTTGCCGCTGGAAATGACACCGGGGAGTCCGGCCCCCGGATGGGTGCCCGCACCACAAAAGTACAGGTTCGGGATGTCCTTGCTCACGTTGTGGGGGCGCATATAGGCCGACTGGGTGAGCACCGGCTCCGGACCGAAGGCGCTGCCGAGATAGCTGTTCAGGGTCGTCTCGAAGTACCGCGGATCGATACGGCGCTCGGTGACGATGTGCTTGCTGAGCTCGGGCATGTAGCGCTCTTCGAGATAGCCCATGATCCGGTCACGATACCGCTGGCCCACGGCTTCCCAGTCCACGTCGCCGCCGAGATGGGGCACGGGCGACAGCACGTACCAGCAGTCATGTCCCGGCGGCGCCAACGACGGATCGGTGGCGGTGGGGCGGTGCAGGTAGAGCGAAAAATCATCGGACAGAATCTTCTTCTCGAAGATGTCCTCCAGCAGCGCCTTGTAGCGCGGGCCCATGATGATCTCATGGTGCGCGATGTCCTCGTACTGCTTGTCGGTGCCGAAATAGATCACGAAGAGCGACATGGAGAAGCGCATGCGCTCCACCTTGGCGTTGCTCATGGAGGGGTGCGCCTGGGGCGGCAGCAGCGTGCGATACGCCTGCGCCACGTCGCCGTTGCACACCACGGCATCGGCCTTCACGACCTCGCCATCGACCAGCTTCACCCCAGTGGTCCGGCGGCGGGCCGTATCGACCGTAATCTCCCGGACTTCACTCGCGAAGCGAATCGTGCCGCCCAAGTCCTCGAACGCCTGGACGAGTGCCCGCACCAGCGCGCCGGTGCCGCCCATCGCAAACAGCACGCCCCACTGCTGCTCCAGTTTGTGAATCAGCGCATACATCGACGACGTCTTGTACGGATTCCCACCCACCAACAAGGGGTGGAAGGAGAACACCTGTCGCAGGCGCTCGTCCTTGAGGTACTTGTCGGCGAGGTCGGCCACCGAGACATCGGAGCGCGTGCGGATCAGGTCCGGCAGCATCTTGAGCATCGAGCCGGCCGTGAGGAACGGCTTGTCGATGAGCGGCATGCCGACGTTGAAAATCTCCCACGCCTTGTCGCGGAACTTCAAGTAACCGGCAACGTCGTCGGGATTGAACTCACCGACCTGACGCACAATGGCGTCGCGGTCGCCGTTGTAATGGAACACTGACCCGTCTTCGAACCGGATGTTATAAAACGGATCGAGTAGGACGAGCTTGATGTAGTCTTCGGTTTTCTTGCCGGTCAGCGCGAACAGCTCGTCGATGAGCCACGGTGCGGTGATGATCGTGGGGCCGGCATCGAACGTGAACCCATCCTGTTCGAACACGTACCCGCGGCCGCCGGCCTTGTCGAGCTTTTCGACGATCGTGACGTCGTGGCCCTGTGCCTGCAGGCGAATGGCGGCGGCGAGTCCGCCGAAGCCGCTGCCGATGACAACAATGCGCATGAACCGAGGTGCTGAAGAAAGCGGGGAGCGCCGCTCCGCCGCGATGTTCAGCGACGAAGGAGCACAGTAATGTGCCAAAGATGAATCACGAGCGCCGACAGCATCGCGAGCGCGAAGCCCTCGGGAGACGGATCCGGCCGACGATGAAAGATCATCGCCGCGACCAGTGATCCGCCGGCCCCGAGGAACGACACGATGCGGGCGGTGTTCGGCGTGCCCAACGGCGACGATGGCTTTCTTCGTTGCCACACATACAGCACCGCGGCCTCGATCACGATAAGAACGAGGATACCGATCGGCAGCGCGTCGGAATCGAAGATCGGGATGAGGCGATCCATCTAGATATTCACGAGGTTAACGCATGGGCCGTGTTGACGGTGCCCGAACGGCAGCCGGTGACCGGCGGCACTAGCGGCCCGAGACGGCAACGCGCGCCATCGGTGACGTACCGGGGGTGCCGATCGGCTGCGGGTCGTTTCGCAGCGCGGCCCAGAGCGGAATGGCCATGGCAATCGTGCCCAGCACGCCAGCCAGCACCATATCCTGCCGGAAGCAGATCGCGAGCGGGAGCAAGCCGTTGACCGCGTACAGCGTGATCGGCAGGCGATGCGGCGACACCTTGGCCGCCCACATGCTTGGCGGCACGATGGCGAGCATCACGCGGGCCACGATGATGCCGGTGAGCAGCCAGCCGAGCCAGTTCGTGATCGGCATGCCGAAGAAGATCGGCTTCCCGATGAACTGCTCGAAGGCACTACGGTCGGCGAGTGTGCCCATCTGCCAGAACCAATGATTGGTTTTCACCATCGCCGGGTCCATGGAGACGTCCCACGCCGTGAGCACGAGACCACCCATCAGCGCCCAGTACCACTTGGACGTGTTGTCGTCTTTGGCGGGCAGGAAGCGGCCGCAGATCGCCAGCGACGCGACCAGCATGTAGAACCACGACGTCGGGATGTTGAACGGCACGCGGCCGAACAGCTTGTAGCCCAGCTGGCTGGTGTATTCGTACGCGCCGAACGGATAGTCTGTGACCGTGCCGGCGTATTCCGAAATGAAGGCCAGACAGAACGACACGAGAAAGACTTGGAAGGCGCGTCGGCTACCGATGCAGTGGGCGAGAAACGCCAGTCCCGCGATGGCACCGAGCGTGACGGTGGTCGCCCCGCCGTAGGCGAAACCTACGGCCATCACCTTTTGGTTCTGTGCGGTCTGCAGCCACTCCGGATACGGCGGCACCAGAAACGTCGCGAACGCGAACGCCGAGAACGCGCTGAAAAACGCGTGGCCCAACAGCGTCAGCCCGGCGATCTTGAACAGCGTGGACGGCGAAGCGTCCTTCAGAGCATCCCGAAGGTCGGTCGAAGCGGTCATACGAGGAGCCCCCTCAGGCCAGTCGGATCAGGGAATCAGCATGGGCAGCCACCGCATTGGGTTCCCACACGATCCGCGGACCGTTTCCCAACGCGGAGAGATCAGGTGCCGGCGCGCGATATCGCCAGGCATTCCAGAGAATGCCAACGCGCGCCATACGACTAATGCGCGCGCGGGCGGAAATGGTGTCATAATGTTGCGCTTCAATGGCCGTGAGGATACCGGCATAGCCATTCGCGCAGGCGGCAGCACAGCGCTGTGCGTCGCCGTCGAGCAAGGCGATCCCAGGCAGCGCCGCCGCATACAAGGCCCGCGCCCGGCTGACTTCATACGCCATCAGGGGCGCCCACCCGGCGTCACGCGCCAGTTCGGGGCCACGCGAGAGCACGTCCTGCGGCGTCAGGCCGAACCGGGCCATGTCCTCCGCCGGGAGGTAACAACGGCCCCGCTGGGCGTCCTCCCCGACATCCCGCAGGATATTGGTGAGCTGCATCGCGGTGCCGAGCGTGCGGGCATACTGGATGGCCTGCGTGCGCATGGTCGGGCCGGCGGGGACGCCAAACACGTAGGTGCACATCTCGCCGACCGAGCTCGCGACACCTTCGCAGTACTGCTCGAGATCGAGCCACGTGCCATACGTGTGCGCTTCCAGATCACGGCGCACGCCACCGAGCAGCTCGAAAAGCGGGGCGGGCGACACGTCGTACGCACCGACGACCCACGCCACCTCACGGAAGATCGGTCCGCTGGGGCGCCCATCCAGGGCGGCCTGCAGCTGTTCGCCATACGCATCGAGCTGGCTGGCCAGCTCGGACAGATTGCCGTGGTCCGCCTGGTCGACCAAGTCGTCAGCAATCCGACAGAACGCATACAGCGCGTAGGCCGCACGGCGCTTCGACGCAGGGAGCAATTTGCTCGCCAGCGAGAAGGTCCGCGCATGGACCATCGTGATCCGGGCGCATTCGGACGCGTCGGACTGGGACGCGTTCACGATCATGCTGCCATGGGCAGCATCGGCTGCGTTGAAGAACTCATGCCGGGACGGAAACTCATCAAAACGGTGGTCAGGCGGGATGACTTCGGCCGCGGGGCGGACAACGGGAGCATGACGCTCCCGCCGAGTGAACGCAGAAAACGAGGGCAGGTTCCTGCCCGCGCTGGCACATGGCGAACGTTACTGTACCGATGGATAGACACAAGATAAGCTGCGGTCGGTTCATTGGACTGTCAACCATTATTTACAGCACGAGTGTCAGGAAATGTTGACGGTTCCTGGCACTTGATAAAACGGGCGCCGAGGGATTCCCCGGCGCCCGTTTTATCGTGCCACCCCGCGTGAAGCCGGCTTACTTGCCGGCCATGTTCGGGTTGTTGTCCCGCTCGGCGCGCGGCAGCGGGTAGCAGGTCTGCGATCCCGTGTTGGCGTAGCCGGGTTTGAAGTACGGCTGGCCCGTGGCCGTTACCGTCGTCGCGGTCGACGCCGGCGAGCGGCGGAAGTCCGCCAGCCGCTTGCCTTCGAGGTAGAACTCGAGGGCACGCTGGTTGAACAGCTCGGTCTTCACACTGGCCGCATCCGTGGCGCCCGCATAGGCCGCCTGGTTGTTGGCCGTACGACGCGCGTTGATCAGCGTGAGCTGCGTGGTCGTGCTGCCCGAGGC
>CAIUOO010000359.1 GCA_903900795.1 uncultured Gemmatimonadota bacterium
CACTTCACCCGACGACGTGAGCAAGCCGCAGTGTCCGTGATCGGTGTACTCGCACATGCACACGTCGGTCACAACCACGAGGTTCGGGAACTCGCGCTTCACGGCACGCACCGCCGAGGGCACCGGCCCCTGCGGATCCCACGCCGACGAACCAGTCGCGTCCTTCGTGTCGGGAATGCCGAACAACAGAATGCCGCCGATCTGCGCCGCCACGGCTTTCTCTGCGTCGCGGAGCATTTCGTCGACGGAGGTTTGCGCGACACCCGGCATCGAGCCGATCGGCGCGCGCACGCCCGTGCCCGAGCGTACGAACAACGGCCAGATGAACTGCGCGGGATCGAGACGGGTTTCGCGCACCATGCGACGAAGCGCATCGATGCGACGCAAGCGACGCATGCGCATCGGCATTACTCGGCTCCTGCGGTTGTCGCGTTCGCCGCCGCCTTCTCGGCCGCGCGCGCAGCGGCGGTAGCCGCCAGCTCTTCGCGCAGTTCCTCGAGAATGCCCGCACCGCCGGCGGCGTGCAGCTGCCGCGCCAAGTCACGTCCGCTCGACGCCGGATCGGCAGCGTTGATCGGCAACCCACCGCGCACCACCGACACGCCATCGATCGACGCAATGATTCCGTGCAGCATCGGCCCGTACTGCGCTTCGTACGTGGTGCACGCGCCGATCGGCACCTGACAGCCACCTTCGAGCGCGGCCAGCAGCGCGCGTTCCGCCGTGACCGCCGCCCGCGTATGCGCGTGATCGAGCGCGGCCAGAATCGCCGTCATGCGCTCGTCGTTCGCGCGCGCCTGCACGGCGATGGCCCCCTGACCGGGCGCCGAAATCCAATCGGGCGGGTCCATGAACGCGACAATGCGCTCACCCAATCCAAGGCGACGCAAACCGGCCGCGGCGAGCAGCGCGGCGTCGACTTCGCCGGCGTCGATCTTTCGCAGGCGCGTACCCACGTTGCCGCGCAGCTCGCGCACATCGAAGTCGGGGCGCAGCGCGCGCAATTGCGCACGACGACGCAGCGACGACGTGCCAACTTTCGCCCCCTTGGGCAAGTCCATCAGCGTACGCGCGGTGGTGCTGGGGCCGACCACCAGCGCATCGCGCGGATCTTCGCGCTCGAGCAACGCCACGATGGTGAGCCCCTCGGGATCGGCCGTGGGCAGATCCTTGAGCGAGTGCACCGCACAATCGGTGCGACCGGCGATCAGGTCGGCTTCGAGTTCGGCGGTGAACAGCCCTTTCTCACCGATGGCGTTGAGCGGGCGATCGAGGATGCGATCGCCGATGGTTGTGTACTCCACCAGTTCACTCGCTACCCCGCGTTCGGCCAGCGCGGCAGCGACTTGGCGCGCCTGACGCAGCGCCAATTCGGAAGAACGGGTCCCGATGCGGACGACAAGTTCAGTCATGCTACAACTTATTGAGGCAACCGCGGGTTCAGTTAGCCCCCGCAGGCCTTCACGATGCTGGTCACCCACCCCTCCATCGTGGCCGCGCCCGATTCCACCTTCACCGGGAAGCCGGCCACCTTGGCCGCGCGCGCTGTCACGGGCCCAATGCAGGCCACCGGCAGCCGCCCGGCGTGCTCCGGCGGCAGCGCATCCAGCAGCGCATCCACCGCGCTCGGTGCCGCCACCGTGACCAGATCGATCTCCCCCGACTTCACCAGCGCCCGAATGCGGGCCTGCCCCTCGGGATCGGGGGCGCTGCGATAGGCCGGCACGCTCTCCACCACCGCGCCCAGCGCCCGCAGCCCGTCGGGCAGCACGTCGCGGGCGGCCGCCGCGCACGGATACAGCATGCGGGTGCCCTCGATGTCCGACCGCGACGCCATGGCATCGAGCATACCCACCGCCTGCGCATTCTCGGGCTGCACCGTGGGGGTTCGCCAGCCATACCGCTCGGCGGCGG
>CAIUOO010000360.1 GCA_903900795.1 uncultured Gemmatimonadota bacterium
GCGCTACAGCAGGCCAATGCCGTCACCTTCGACGACCTGCTGGTGTTGCCCGTCCGTGCGCTCGAGCAGGATGAGGCGTTGCGTGCGCACTATCAGCGCCGCTTCAAGTACGTGCTCGTCGACGAGTATCAGGACACCAACGCCGCGCAGTTCCGCTTCGTCCAGCTCATGGGCGGCGGCTATCGCAACGTGATGGTCGTCGGTGACGACGATCAGTCCATCTACGGGTGGCGTGGCGCCGACATCCGGAACATCCTCGATTTCGAGCGCGCCTTCCCGGGCGCGCGCATCGTGCGCCTCGAGGAGAACTACCGCTCTACGCCGAACATTCTCGCACTCGCCAACGCCGTCATCGCCGAGAATACGGAACGGCGCGGCAAGACCCTGCGCGCGACGCGCCCAGCTGGCGAAACGGTCACCCTGGTCGAAACCCTCGACGAGCGCGACGAAGCCGACTTCATCGCTGACACGATCACTGCGCGCATGTCGCGCTCCGATCTCGCGCGGCGCGATTGTGCAGTCCTCTATCGCACCAACGCGCAGAGCCGAGCGATCGAAGATGCGTTTCGTCGCCGCAATATCCCGTACCGCCTCGTCGGTGCCGTCCGCTTCTACGATCGTCGCGAAATCCGCGATATCATGGCGTACCTCAAGCTCGTTGCGAATCCTGCCGACGACGAGGCCTTCCGTCGCGCCGTCAACGTGCCCAAGCGCGGCCTCGGCGATGCCACGATCACGTTGCTGGTCGAGCGCGCACAGCGGGAAGGCGTGCCGCTGCTCACGATCGCGTCGCGTACCGATGTGGTGGCCGAACTGCGGCCCGCCGCACGGACGGCGCTCGCCGACTTCGTGTCACTCGTGCAACGGTTGCGGACGGCCGCCGTCGAGTCCGCCGTCGACGAGTTGCTGCGCGACCTCGCTGCCTCGATCAAGTACGCCGATCATTTGCGCGCCGAAGGGCCGGAAGGGCAGGAGCGTATCGAGAACGTCCGCGAACTCATCGCCGGCGCCGCGGAAGTCGTGGCCGACGAAGGCGGTGAAGTCGGACTCACGCCACTTGATCACTTCCTGCAGTCCTCCACGCTGGTGGCCGGCATCGACAAGCTCGATCCGAACGCCGACGCCGTGACCTGCATGACGATGCACAACGCGAAGGGACTCGAGTTTCCTCTCGTCTTCGTGTCCGGTCTCGAAGACGGACTCTTCCCGCTGGCGCGCGCCGCTGAGGATCCCAGTCAGCTCGAAGAGGAGCGCCGTCTGTTCTACGTCGGCATCACGCGCGCCGAAACGAAACTCTATCTCACCTGTGCCGAGCAGCGCCGCCGGAATGGCGAGATGATGTTCTCGATGCCGTCGCGCTTCCTCAAGCAGGTCACGATCTCGCTGGCCGAACGACAAAAGACGTCGCGTGCCAAGAGCGAGGGACGTGGTGGCTTCGCGTCCGTCGGCGGAACGACGGCCGGTCGCAACAGCGACGATTCGTGGGGACGCAGCAGCTATAGTGCCGGCGGTGGCGGTGCCAATCGCTCGGGCGGTCAGTACGGCAGCGCGTCGTATGGCGCCGGCAGCACGGCTTTGGGCAAGAGTGCCGGCGCGTTCTCCACGCCGGCCCGACGCGATCGTCCCATCGAACCGGAAGACGAGTCGCAGGATGCGCCGATGTTCGCCGTCGGCGAGAAAGTGCGCCACGCAAAGTTTGGCTCGGGCACCATCGCCGAACTCACCGGCAGTGGACGCGACTTGAAGGTGCGGATCGATTTTGAAGACGAAGACATCGGACGGAAGACGTTGGTGCTGGCGCAGGCCAAACTCGAACGCGGGTGGGAGTAGGTGTCGGTCACCAACGAAGATGTGCTCCATGTCGCGCAACTTGCGCGCCTCGCAATCGACGATACGCGCCTGCCCGGACTCGTGGCGGAACTGAACGGCATCCTGCAACACATCGATGCGCTGCAGCAGGCCGCTATCCCTGCCGACCTCGGTGAGCGTGCGCTAGCGGGGATGCCCCTCCGCGACGACGAGAAGCCATCGGTTCCGCTTCACCGCACACGTGAAGCGTTCGCGCCGGCCACCCGCGACGGGTTCTTCCTGGTCCCGCGTCTCGCCACCCACGGCGATGCCGGTGCCTCGTCGGAGGCTGACGCATGAGCGTGGAATCGCTGCAGGCGCACTCGGTGAAGGCGGCCTGGTTGCAATACGATGCCGTCGACGCCGGCCCCACGGGCCTCAACGCCTTCCTGTCGGTCGATCGTGACGGCTCGCTCGCGGCCGCCACAGCGATCGGCACGAACGGCGACCTCGCCGGCGTGCCGGTCGCGATCAAGGACAATCTCGCCACGCTCGTGCTGCCGACCACCTGCGGATCGCGCATCCTCGAAGGGTACGTGAGCCCGTACGAAGCCACCGCCGTGCGAAAGCTGCGCGAGGCCGGTGCCATCGTGATCGGCAAGACGAACATGGATGAATTCGCTATGGGATCGTCCACCGAGAACAGCGCGTACGGACCCACCAGGAATCCCGTCGATCGCTCCCGTGTGCCGGGAGGGTCCTCCGGCGGTTCTGCGGCGGCCGTCGCTGCCGGCGTCGTCCGCCTCGCGCTCGGTTCCGAAACGGGTGGCTCCGTACGACAACCTGCCGCCTTTTGCGGGATCGTCGGGGTGAAGCCCACGTACGGACGCGTCAGTCGTTTCGGGCTCGTGGCGTATGCATCCTCACTCGATCACGTCGGCGTGTTCGCGCAGAACGTGTTCGACGCCGCACTCGGAACGGAGCTCATCGCCGGTCACGACCCCTACGATGCCACCTGTTCCGCCCTACCGGTGCCTGCGCTTCGACAGTCTGCCACAGTGGCCGACCACGCGCAGCCGCTCGCCGGGCTCGTGGTCGGTCGACCGAGAGAGTACTTCACCGAGGCGCTCGATCCGCGCATTCGGGCGCACTGCAACGCGTCCCTCGAACGCCTGCGGGCGCTTGGCGCCGAGGTGCGTGATGTGTCGCTGCCGCATACGTCGCTCGCCATTCCCGTCTACTACGTGCTCGCGCCGGCCGAAGCATCCAGCAACCTCGCGCGCTATGATGGCGTCCGGTATGGACAGCGGCGTAGCGCCGACGGGCTTCGTGAGATGTACGAACGCACGCGCACCGAAGGATTCGGTGCCGAAGTCACGCGCCGTATCCTGCTCGGCACCTACGTACTCAGTGCCGGCTACTACGACGCGTATTATCGTCGCGCGCAGACGGTCCGCGAGCGGATCACGCAGGACTTCGAACGGGTCTTCGCCGACGGCGTGCACGTGCTGTTCACCCCCACCGCACCGACGCCGGCGTTCCGCATCGGTGCGGTGTCCGATCCGTACGACATGTATCTCAGCGACATCTACACCGTGACGGCAAACCTCGCCGGCATTCCGGCCATGTCGCAGCCGATCGGGCTCGTCGA
>CAIUOO010000361.1 GCA_903900795.1 uncultured Gemmatimonadota bacterium
AAGTTCGCCGGGCTCGTGAGCGGTGAACTCGACGTGGCCGGCGTGTCGCCCACGATGGCCCATCTCGTGAAGCGCGACCCGTCCCTCATGCTGATGACGCCGCCGGCGCTCTTCTCCACCGTACTCGCCTTCAACACCACGCGCGTGCCGTTCGACGACGCGCGCGTGCGTCGCGCCATCAGCCTCTCGATCGATCGCGGGCGACTCGTGCGGGCGGCCGTCGCCGGCTATGGCACGCCCGCCAGCGGCGCCATCCCGCCGGGTTTGCCCGTCTCGACGACCGCCGTACCACGCCTCGACACCCGTTATGCTGACTCGCTGCTGGATGCCGCCGGCTGGACGCGCAAAAGTTCGGGTGCCGCACGAACGCGCCGCGGCGTGCCGCTCGCCGTCACGTTGCTCACGGTCGGCGGCGGCGACATGGCCGTCGAGCAACTCGTGCAAGCCGATCTCGCGGCGCGCGGCGTCGCGCTCACGCTGCGCGTGATGGAACTGTCCTCGTTCCTCGCGACCGTGCGCGCCCCGCGCAAACAGTTCGATGTCGTGCTCACCGGCATCCCCGGTGATATCGCGCTCGGCCACCTGTCAGCGTTGTTCGCCTCCGCCCAGCGCGGTGGGGCGCTCGATTACACCGGACTGCACACACCCGTGCTCGATGCCACACTCGCCGCCGCGCGCGCCGCCGCTCCCGAGTTCGCCGCCGCCGCGTGGAGCGCCGTCGCCGCCGAACTCGACGCCACCATGCCGGTGGCCTGGCTCTTCCATGCCCGCGGCGTGCAAGGGCGTTCGCGAAAACTTGACGGGGTGCAGATGGACCTGCGTGGCGAGCTCGTGTCCATCGCGCGATGGACCCGCCGGGACACGCCATGACCCGTCTCCGTTTGCTGCCGCTCGACCTCGAGGCACGACGCATCGAGACCGCCGAAGGGACATCGCTCGCGCCGACCATGCAGGGACTCGCGGCGGAACTCGAGCCGCTCATGCAGCACGACCTCCCCATCCCGCCGCAGAAAGCGCGCCTCACACGAGCGGGCGGACGCTGCCCGAAACATGGCGTCCTCCTCGAGTTTGATCCGTGGTCGCCACGGGCCCATCACTGCGCGCGTTGCGATCAGGCCTACACGGGCGCCGAACACGACGACTGGTGGGCCATGGGGGCGCAGCTGTACACGGCCGAACGGGCGGTGCACGCCGCCACGCTGTACGCCATGCGGGGCGACGTGCGTCATGCCGACCTCTCCCTCCGCATCCTCGGCGAGTTTGCCGATCGCTACGATCGGTGGCCCAATCGCGACAATGTCCTCGGCCCCACACGCCCGTTCTTCAGCACGTACCTCGAGTCCATCTGGCTGCTCAATCTCTGCCATGCCCTCGACTTGCTCGACGCCGCGCTCGCGCCGGGAGTCGATCGTCTCGGTGCGCGAGTGCGCGATCGTCTGATCGCGCCCAGCGCAGCGCTCATCGCGTCGTACCATGAGGGCACCTCCAACCGGCAGGTCTGGAACGAGATCGCGGTGCTCTCGGCCTTCCGCGTGCTCCACGACCAACGCGCCTTCGAACGGCGTCTCGACGCCGATCAGCGGCTCCTCACATTGCTCGAGCAGGGGCTGCTGGCCGACGGCACGTGGTACGAAGGGGAGAACTATCACCTCTTTGCGCACCGTGGGCTGTGGTACAGCATGCAGTTGCTCGCCGCCGCAGACCGGTCGCTGCCGCATTCCCTCGGCGACCGCTACGCCGCCGGCTTCATCACCCCGTTTCTCGGGTTGCTCCCCGACGACACCTTGCCGTCGCGACGCGACTCGCAGTTCGCGGCCTCCATTCGCCAGTGGCGTTTCGCCGAATGGTGCGAACTCGGGTATGCCCATCGCGCTGATCCGCGGCTCGCCGGGCTGTTGTCACGCCTCTACGACGGCTCGATCGCGCGGCATTCCACGGCGCGGGCCCGTTCTACCGCCGATGCCGAGCGCAACGAAGCGCCGTCGTCGCTCTCGCGCGCCGATCTGTCGTGGCGATCGATTCTCATGGCTTCCGCCCAACCGGTGCCGAACGCGAGTTGGGCACCTGCCAGTGTCCTGCTCCCCTCGCAGGGACTGGCCGTCCTGCGGCGCGAGCATGGGCAGGTGTATGTCGCGCTCGAGGGCGGCCACTCGGGCAGTGGGCACGGACATCCGGACCGACTCGCCTTGTCGTTGCACACCGGTCCCGAACGTTGGTTGCAGGATCCCGGCACGGGCAGCTACGTGGAACGCACGCTGCACTGGTATCGCAGCACGCTCGCGCATCACGCACCGCTGGTGAACGGCGCGTCGCAGCCGCCTGCCACGGCGGCGCTGCTGGCCTTCGAGGATCGTGGTGGCATGGGCTGGATGCAGAAACGCGCCACGATCGGGCAGGGCATTGCGGCGACTCGCACCGTTGTCGTGTGCGAGGGCTATTGTGTCGACGTGCTCGAGTGGGATCGCGATCCCGCCGCGGTCAGTGCCGCCGCGCCCGATGACATCACGATCACGCTGTCGCTCTGCGGCGATGCGCACCATACCTCGCCGGCCCACTTCATGCCGACCTCCCGCCCTGGGGCCGGCGGGCTCGAGGACGGCTTCGATTTTCTGCGCGCTGTCGAGGCGAGCGTGATCACCGGAACGGTGGTCATCGACGCGCTGGCCGTGTCGGCCGACGGCACGCCGGGCCAGCACGGCCAGGCGCAACTTGTGCTCGCCGCCAACGTGCCGGCCACGTTGCTCCGCGCACGTACGCCCGGTGCACCGGGCTGCGAGGAGACAGTCCGGCATGCCATCGAATTACGCGGGGTAACCGGCCGGCTGGTGTCGGTCTGGCATTGGCAGTCGCGCGAGGCCGTACCGGCCGTTGAGCGCGTGCTGCTCGACGCCACCGGTGGTGACGTGCCCGTTGCACGGATTACGTCGGCCGACGGCACCACGGCGGTACACGGCCCCGCGTCGCATGGATGGCACATCGAGCTGCTGGCGCGCCATGCGCGCAGTAGCGTAGACCTGGAGGGCCTCGTCCATAACCCTGCGCTGATCGTGGAGCCCGAATACGGGCACACCGGGACAGATACGGCGCCGGTCTCATTGCCCCTGAGCGTCACACTCGGCGCCGAGCACTACCTGCGGACCGAGCCGTCGTGGGAGGAGGCCGGTAGTCCCACCGCAACCGTGCACGTGGCGCTCGAAGGATCACGGGTCGTCGTCGATGTGGTCGCCAACACCGGCGTGCTCGTCGCGCCCGACGGCGATGACAACCCGCTCGACAACGAGCGCGCCCAGGTCAATGCCGACGGTGTGCAGTGGTACTGGGGCGTCACCGACGGCCGGTGGCGTCAGGCCGCCCTGTGTACGCCGTCCGGCGGGGTGCTGCACATGACGCGCTTGGTCCCGGGCGAGTGGCCGCTCCCTCAGACGACGTGGACGGCGCTCGAGGACGACCGTGGCTGGCGCGCGCGCTTCGCATGGCACCTGGCTGATCTCCCGGTCGAGGCCGACGGCGCTATTGCCTTTGACCTCGTCGTGAACGAGCGACCGTCTGACCGCGCGCGCCGACGCGGACAGCTGGTGCTGAGCGGGCGATTGGCTGAGGCACCGTCGGCCGCCGCGTACGCCTATCTGCGGGGTGACCGGCAGTCTACGGCCCGCGCCCTTCGGCTTCGTCTGCGGCCTCAACGCCCCGGCCCCTGAGCCACTATCTTCGACCAGGCGGGACAGGTCGTCTCGCCTATCTCCGTCATCCCCGCTCCGGGGCCGACGGCCCCCGAATTCCCGTCGGATGTCCGAATCTGTAATGACCGCCGTCACGGTGGTCCTGTACGAATCGCAGGATCCTATCAACATCGGCGCCGTCGTGCGCGCGATGAAGAACATGGGCGCGGTCGACCTGCGTCTCATCCGGCCGTGTCCCTACGACCTCAATCGCATCGAGCAGATCGCGCACGCGACGCGCGACGTCGTGGCGCGCATTCGCCATTTCGAGACGATCGACGACGCGCTGGCCGATTGCCGGTACGTGGTCGCGTACTCCGGGCGGCGCCGCGCCGCCAAGTGGGCACGACACACGCCGCGCACCGCCGCCGTCGACCTGATCGCGCATGCCCAGCACGGCCGCGTGGCGATCATGTTCGGCCGCGAAGATCACGGACTGCCCAACGATGCGCTCGATCGTGCCCATGCGGTCGCCACCATCCCGACCACCGAGCACTTCTCGCTCAACGTCGCGCAGGCGTGCCTGTTGGCATTGTACGAGTGCCATCTCCTGGCTGGTGATGCCACCAAGAAGCTCGCCGGTCCGAAGCACGCGAAGGGCGCGCCCACGATGGACGAGTTCGAGCTCACGTTCCGCGACGCCGAAAAGGCGCTCGAAGCGCTCTCGTACTTCAAAACCCGCAGCCCGGAGCACATCATGCGCGCGATGCGCGCGCTCCTGTTCCGTGCCGAGCCCGATGCCCGCGAACTGTTGCTCGTGCGCACGGCCAGCATAGAAGTGCTGCGCACCGTCGAGCGCGAATCGCGGCTCGCCGTCCAACGCGCCCTCGCCGAGCGCGACCTCGCGGATGGCGACCGCGAGCGCGAAGCGGTGGAACAGAATGCCCCGCCGCATCATGAGGCGCCCCTCGGTGACCTGCCGCACGAGGCCGGAACCGGCGCGTGACGCGGGGGATTCCCTTCGCCGGCCTGCCGGGTGACGACTGGCGCTCACGCGCAGCCGACGTGATTCCCGGTGGAAGTTCGACAGGGAGCCGACGTCCGGATGTCCTCTATGGGTCGCGAGCGTTCGACGCCGCGGTGCCGACCCACTTTGAGCGGGCGGACGGGTGTTATCTGTGGTCACCGGACGGGCGGCGCTTCATCGATTGCGGGATGGCCCTCGGGGCCGTCGGCATCGGATACGCGGATCCGTCGACGACCCGCGCCGTCATCGACGCGGCCTCGAGCGGCAACATCTCCGCGCTCCCACACCGGTTGGAAGTGGAGGTCGCCGAACGGCTCGTGCAGGTGATCCCGTCGGCGGAGCAGGTCCGATTTCTGCGCACCGGCGCCGAAGCCAATGCGGCCGCCATTCGGATGGCACGGGCACTGACGGGGCGCGAGCACATCGTCGCCTGTGGGTACTTCGGGTGGCTCGACTGGTGCAGCGACGCCGCCGGCGTGCCGGCGTCGGTGCAGCAGGCGGTCACGTGGGTGCCGTTCAACGATATCGCGGCTCTCGAGACCGCCGTCTCGGAACTCGCCGCACCACCCGCGGCCATCATTATTGAGCCGCTCGTGCATGATATCGCCAGCACGTCTTGGCTCGACGTGGCGCGACGTCTCGCCGATCGAACCGGTGCCGTCCTCATCTTCGACGAAGTGAAGACGGCCTTCCGCGTGCGCACCGGCGGTGTGCAGGAGCTCACCGGCATTTCGCCCGATCTCACCACACTCGGCAAGGCCATGGCGAACGGCTACCCGTTGGCCGCCGTGGTCGGACGCGCCGGCGTCATGGATGTCGCGCAGCGCACGTGGATTTCGTCGACGGCCGCGACGGAAAGCACGGGGCTCGCCGCCGCGAAAGCCGTGCTCGAATGGCATGAACGCAGCGATGTGCCCGAGCGCATGGCCACGGCTGGCGGCATGTTGCTGCAGATCATCGGAACGGCGTTGTCCGAGTCGCCATGGGTCGGGGTGCGCGCCGAAGGGCCCCCGATGATGTGGCGCCTGGTGTCCGACGCCCCCGACGCGGTGGACGCACTGGTGGCGGTGGCGGCGCGCTACGGGTTGCTCCTGAAGCGCGGGGCCTACCAGTTCGGCGCCATCGCGCACGATGAGATGGCACTTGAAGAAGTGTCTGCCTTGATGCCGGAGATCATGCACGAGCTGCTCCCCGGCCCACGACGCGTCGAGGATTGAAACGATGACGACGGTGATCGACGTACACGCCCATTTTCACACCCCGTCCAGCAACCGCAGCGACTGGCAGCGATACAATGCATCCCGGCTGGACGCCGGCGATCGTATCGGCGTCGTCTGTCACGTTGCGTCCGTCCTCGGATCGTGGGGCGCCACCTCGCCCACGTACTTCGCCTCCCCCGACGATCAGACGCGCGCCAATGACTGGATGCTCGACTTCGCCGACGAACAGGCGCCGCGCGTGAAAGCCTGGGTGGCAGTGAATCCGAACTACACCGCGCATGCACTCGCCGAGATTGAACGCGGGATCGCGCGCGGCGCCATCGGGATCAAGCTCGCGGCCGGCCGTCGCGTCGATGACCCCTTGCTCGATGACATCGCGGCGGCGGCGGCGCACTATGGCGTGCCGATACTGCAGCACATCTGGCAGCATCGACGTCGTGACTGGCCGAATCAGGACGCCTCCGATGGCATCGAGCTGGCTCGGCTCGCGGCGCGACATCCGCGTACGACGTTTCTGCTGGCGCACATCGGCGGGGGCGGCGACTGGGCCCACACCAATCCGGCGGTGCGCGACGTCGAGAACATCGTGATGGATCTGTCCGGCAGCGGCATCGATCGCGGGATGATTGACGACGCCCTGCGCTGGGTGGGTGCGCGGCGCTTGCTGTGGGCGGCCGACCTCACACTCTGTACAGGCCTCACGAAGCTGCGCGCACTCCCCTATACCGGGGCGTCTGCCGACGACCTGGCCGACATGTGCTGGCGGAACGCCGTCCGCCTCTTTCCCGAGGGCGCGTTCACCGAAGCGCTGTCGCGTGTGGGTGTGACTGTGGGAGTGACCGCATGACGATCTCACCCATCGTCGAGACGCGCCCGATCGACGTCACCAGCTGGATTGGCGGGTATCCGTTCCGCGAGGTGCCGCATCCGGATCCGGAGATCCTGGCCCGGGTCCTCGACCGCGAAGGCTTCGCCGGAGCATGGGTCGGGCACCTCCCCGGTGCCTTCTACCGCGATCCGCTGCCGTCCAACCGTGCGCTCTACACCGCGGTCGAACCGTTCGCCGGTGTGCTGCTGCCGGCGCCGATCGTACGTCCTGATTGGCCGGGATGGACGGCGATGCTACGTGACGCGGTCAACGCCGGGGCGCCCGCGGTGCGAGCGTATCCGGCCCAGTGGGGGCTCGGGCCGGCTCATCCGGCCATGGCCGAGCTCGCGTTCGCCTGCGGGGAGGCCGGGGTCGCGCTGCAAGTCACCGTCCGTTTCGAGGACCTCAGGCAGCGGCATACCATGGACGCGGCCGGCGATGTCCCCGCCGCGACCCTCCGTGGGTTGGCGCGCTTGGCCGGCTCGCGGTGCCATCTCGTGGTCGCCGGTGCCGGTCGCGAGCTGATCGAGGAAACACACTGGGGACTCACGCCGTCTGAGCAACAGCGGGTTTTCTACGACTTTGGGTGGGTGTGGGGTCCGCCAGAGGACCATTTCGCGCACCTGATCGCGACTATCGGCCCCGAACGGTTGGCGTGGAGTAGTTGGTGGCCGTTGCGCCTGACCCAGCAGTCGCGGGCCCTCGTGGACCTGTTACCGCGACACGCTCCGCCCCCGCGTGCTGAGCCGAATTTGGCGGACGGCCGCTCGATTTCCCGCGCCGCGCGCCGCGCCGCCGAGTCCTGACGTGCGGCCGAACACGACGTGGGAACCATCGCGCGGACCATTCGTTGATGGTGCGAGCGGAAAGTTCCATCAAACCGTCGCGTTCTGGTATGCGAACACTTGCGTACAAATACGGTGACGGGCATACTTCCCGCTTGCAAAAATCGGGTTGACACAGACTTACGCGCATGACGTTGGCTTCGGGTCGTTACCAGTCTCTTCGGTGCGCGCTCACGGTCGGTATCGTGCCTAACGCGTGTCTTCCGCAACCAACGCCTTCCCGGCCCCAAAGTCGATGACGGTCAAGAAGAAGTGGACGGTGATTCCTGCGTTTCTCGCGCTTGCGGCAGCGGCCACGCTGCTGTCGGCCTACAGCGGCGCATCATCGTCGCAGGGTCTGCGCGTCGAACAACCCGTCAAATTCGTTCACGCCCCGCACGTGGCAAAGGCAGGCATGAACTGCCTCTACTGTCACAGTGCTGCGAACAAGTCGCCCGATCCGGGTAACGCCGCGGTCTCGACGTGCATGGGCTGTCACGTCATCGTGAAGTCTCAGGCGCCGGAGATCAAGAAGGTCGCGGCCTTCTACGCGAAGGGGCAGTCGATCCCCTGGAACCGCGTGCACAAGGTACCGGACTATGTGCAGTTCCCGCACATGCGTCACGTCAACGCCGGTGTCACCTGTCAGACCTGTCATGGTCAAATCCAGAACCAGGGCGCTCAGGGACCCGACACCAATTACGTGCCCGTCCAGCAGGTGAACTCGCTCAACATGGGCTGGTGCATCAACTGTCACGTGCAGGGCTACAAGCCCGCCGAAGGTGCTCGCCTGGCCGGTATGCCGGTGACGCCCGAGCTGGAAGCAGCGCCGCCAAAAAAGGCGCGCTACGACTGCGCGACCTGCCACTACTGATCGTCATCTGACCCTCGACCACGGGGCCACGGCGCGTAGTCTGCGCGCCGCATGCCCTGTGCAGCCGCCCGGAGCGGAGTGACTGCATGAGCACTGAAGCGGGGACCGGCGTTAAGCGCCGAGAATTCCTCAAGATCCTAGGCGCCACGGGTGCGACGACCGCGGTAGTGGGCTGCTCCTCCGAAAAGGTGGGGAAGCTCATTCCGTACGTTGCGTCACCTGACAACACCGTGCCGGGCGTGTCGCAGTATTACGCGACCACCTGCCGCGAGTGCGCCACGGCCTGCGGCGTGATGGCCGAGGTCCGCGACGGCCGTCCGATCAAGTTGGATGGCAATCCCGAACACCCCATCAGCCGCGGCGCGATCTGCTCCGCCGGCCTGTCGGCGGTGCAGGGGTTGTACAATCCCGACCGCTATCGCACGCCGATGGTGCGTGAGGGTAACGCCCTCAAGCCCACCACGTGGGACAAAGCGTACGAGCTGCTCGCCCAGAAGATCGGCGAGGTCAAGAGCCGCACGCAGGCGTCCAACGTCGTGTTCGTCAATCAGCACGAATCGGGCACCTTCCCGGGCTTCCTCGATCAGTGGCTCTCAGCGCAGGGCATGCCGACGCACCTCAGCGTCGACTCCGCCGCCCCGATGGCCACCATCGCCGCCAATCAGAAGGCGTACGGGGCCGCTTGGCCGGCGCTCGACTTCAACGCCGCCAAGCTGGTGATCAGCTTCGGTGCCGACTTCCTCGACGGCTGGGGGCACCCTGTGCCGCAGCAGCTCGATTGGGCCGACGCGCGCGCCAAGCTGGAAGGCGCTCCCCGTCTCGTCTACGTCGGCGCTCGCCGCTCCCTCACCGGCCTCAACGCCGATCAGTGGATCGCCGCGAAGCCGGGCAGCGAAATGGAGATCTGTGCCGCCCTCACCGGCGCGGGCACGATGGCGGCGGCCGCCGACGCCTCGGGCGTTCCGGTGGCAACCCTCGAAGCGCTGGCGAAGGCCGTCGCGAACGCCGGCAACGGTGTGATGGTCATCTGCGGCACGACCTCCGCGAATGCCGTCGACTGCGGGGTCATGGCGGCGGAGATCAACAAGAAGGCCGGTGCCGTTGGTGTCACCATCAAGCCGAACGCTGGCCATGGCGGCTACAACGGCCTCGCGTCGTACGCCGATCTGGCGGGCGTGGTGGCCAAGATGGGCGCCGGTAGTGTGCCGCTCGCTTTCGTGCGGGGCGCCAACCCGGCCCACACCATGCCGAAATCGGCCGGCTTCGCCGCCGCCTTTGCCAAGGTGCCGTTCAAGGTATCGTTCTCGTCGGTCCCCGATGAAACGGCGCAGCTGTGCGATCTCATCCTGCCCGATAATCACTGGCTCGAAAGCTGGGGCGACGCGGTCACCACGCCGGGCCAAATCGGCCTCCAGCAGCCCACGCTCGAACCGGTGTTCGACACGAAGGCCACGGCCGACGTACTCATCGCGCTCGCCAAGAAAGATCAGGCGCTGGCCGCGAAGTACACCGCCGCCGATTACCGCGGTTGGTTCATCAGTAAGTTCCCAGGAGGCGGCGCGGCCTTCACGACGGCGCTCACCAAGGCCACCATCAGTGGTGCACCGCTGGTCGCAACCGCCACGCGCGCGTTGACTGCCACCCCCACGCCGGCCGATGCCGGTGCGGGTGACTACTTCGTGCATGTCTATCCGTCGCCCACGCTCGGTGACGGTCGCGGCGCCAACAAGCCGTGGTTGCAGGAACTCCCCGATCCCGTCACCAAGATCGCGTGGCAGTCCTGGGTGGAAGTCCACCCCACCACCTTCAAGAAGCTCGGTCTCGTCGAAGGACAGCACCTCACCGTCGAAACGTCTGCCGGCAAGATCACGGCGCCGGCGTATCGCTACATGGGCGTGCGTCCGGACACAGTGGCCATCTCGCTCGGCCTCGGTCACACGGCCTACGGTCGCTTCGCGCAGAACGTCGGCATCAACGCCTACGACCTCCTGGCGAGTGGTTGGGACGCCTCAGGCGCTCTCACGCTCTCCGGCACCAAGGGCAAAGTCACCGTCTCGGCGGACACGTCGCAGCTGGTCACCACCGAAGGCTCCGCCCGTCAGCACGGCCGTGGTATCGGTCAGGCCATGACGCTGGCGGCGCTGCTCGGACAGGAAGCGGAAGGTGGCGAGCACGAAGAGCACGCCATTCCCGGACTGCCGTCACAGGATTTCAAGGCGGGCCTCAAGTCGCCCATCGCCGCCGACGCGCAGGGTGAGCTGGCCAACCCGAACGCGAAGGACCTCGGGATGTACGCCCCCGATCACGTGCAGAAGATGGAGAAGCGCCGCTGGGCGATGACCATCGATCTGGCACGCTGCACCGGGTGCTCGGCGTGCGTCACCGCGTGCTACAGCGAGAACAACATCCCGACGGTTGGCGCGCCGTATCAGGGTCGTGCCCTCAGCCCGACGGTGTGGGATGAACGTCCGGGTGCGAACATCATTAAGGGCCGTGAAATGGCCTGGATCCGCCTCGAGCGCTACTACGAAGGCAACGAGAACACGGAGAACGAGTTCTCGCCCGACTTCGACACGCGCTTCGTGCCGATGATGTGTCAGCACTGCGGCAATGCGCCGTGCGAGCCGGTGTGCCCCGTGTACGCCACGTACCACTCGCCCGACGGCCTCAACGTGCAGGTGTACAACCGTTGCGTCGGGACCCGGTACTGCAGCAACAACTGCCCGTACAAGGTCCGCTACTTCAACTGGTTCGGCTACGGTGAACCGGAGCGCAAGCAGTACGCGTGGCCGGAGCCGATGCACTGGGGCCTCAACCCCGACGTCACCGTCCGCGGAAAGGGCGTCATGGAGAAGTGCACGTTCTGCGTGCAGCGTATCCGTGAAGCCGAACATCGCGCCCGGGCCGAGGGCCGTGAGGTCAAGCCCGACGAGTTCACGACCGCCTGCTCGCAGGCATGCCCGTCGCGCGCCATCATCTTCGGTGACGCGGCCGATGAAAACTGGACCGTAGCGAAGCTCGCATATGACCGTCGTGCCTACCACGTGTTCGAGGAACTGAACACGTTCACCGCCGTGGTCTATCTCAAGAAGGTCAACTATCCGGCGCCGGCATCCCCGGCGCAGGCCTGAGGGCATCGCGCATGGCATCCGTAGCGCAACCGGTGCGTGAGGGCATCCGTGGGCC
>CAIUOO010000362.1 GCA_903900795.1 uncultured Gemmatimonadota bacterium
CAGGCCGTCACCTACTTCGCCAGCGGCCGCTACTACTTCGAAAACGGTCCCTTCGGCGGTGCCGACTACGGCCCCGCGCGCGACGTCATCCGCCGTATTCAGTCCACGGCCAATCTGTCGCTCGTTCCCACGAAGAATCTCCGCCTGCGCTTCAACAACTCGTACTACAACACGCAGGGTGAGTCGCCCGAGAACAACAACAACATCTACGGCGTCAACTCGCTCAGCTACATGTCGCGCCCCGAGCTCGCCAACTGCAACCTCTCCACCTACGTGTCACCCGGCGTCTGCTCGGGGGCCGGCAACGCCTTCGGTAATCAGGCGTTCATGACGGTGCGTGAGGCGATGCAGCAGCAGAACAAGACAGGCGTGCAGCGCTACGTCGGCACCCTCGATGGCGCCTACACCGCCACCGAGCGTCTCACGTTCAGCAGCACCCTCGGCTTCGACTACGCCTCGCAGAACGACTTCGGCCTGTCGCCCTTCGGCTACAACGTCGACCTCTTTACGTCGAACAACCCCGACGGATCGCGTCAGGTGTATTCGGGCGGCACGCGCGTGCTCACCCTCGACGGCAAGGTCGCCTACAACCGCGACTTCGGCGCCTTCACCACCTCCAGCGTGGCCGGCCTGCAGGTCTTCAACAACCGCACCACCACCAACTCCGGCTCCTCGGCCTTCTTCCCGGGCCCCGGTATCGAAGTCGTTGGCGCGGGCGGCCAGAACATCTCGGCCGGTGAGTCGTTCCTCACCACCGTTAACGGTGGCTACTTCGGTCAGACGCAGATCGGCTGGCGCGACTGGGTCTTCGGTACCATCGGCGGCCGCTACGACTTCTCCAGCGCGTTCGGCAAGAACGCCGGCGGCGTCTTCTATCCGAAGGCCTCGCTGTCCATGGTCCCGTCGGATCTCAACAGCTGGTCGTCCACGCTGCTCTCCACGTTCCGCGTGCGTGCCGCAATCGGTCAGTCCGGCCGTCAGCCCGGTGCCTTCGACCAGTTCACCACGTTTGCGCCACAGGTCACGTCGCTCGGCGCCGGCCTGCTCCCGTCGCAGCTCGGCAACGCCGACCTCCGCCCGGAAATCTCCACCGAACTTGAAGGCGGCTTCGAAGCCGGCCTGTTCAACAACAAGGTCGCCGTCGACTTCACCGCGTGGAAGCGCAACGTGAACGACGCGCTCGTGCCCCGCCTCTTCCCCACGTCGGGCGGTTTCCGCAGCGCGCAGCTCACCAACATCGGCACCATCGATGCGAGCGGCCTCGAACTTGGCGTGCGCAGCACCGCCATCCAGCGTGGCAACACCAAGCTCGAAGTCTTTGCGAACGCGGCGTACCTCAAGCAGACCCTCACCAGCCTCGGCGGCGCTCCGCCGATCCGTGTCTCGGGTGGCTATGCCCGGTACCGCATCTACCTGAAGGAAGGCGATCCGCTTGGCTCGATCTACGAGCCGCGCATCGCCCCGGCTTGCGGGAACGGGCCGGCAACGAACTCGGCCGGCAAGCCCATCGCCTGCTACACCGCCGACCAGCTCCCGATCAACTTCAATGGTCGCGGCACCCCGGCCACCAAGGCCGAACTGCTGGCCTACTTCGCGCAGCCGCGTGACATCCAGCAGTCGTCGGTGCAGAGCACGCTCCAGCCGTTCCTCGCCGACTACGACGGCAGCGGCATCCTGTTCGAACAGCGC
>CAIUOO010000363.1 GCA_903900795.1 uncultured Gemmatimonadota bacterium
GACCTCAAGGATCCCGCGTTCGAGGCGCTCCACAAGGAGGCGCGTGAGCGTGCCGCCGAGTTGGGTGAGAAGCGCGGCCTGCCCGAGGAAGTGGTGCATCAGGTGCTCGACTCGGTCGACGATGCCGGCAAGTTCTCCGATCTCGTCGCCGGCTACATCGAACTGACGGTGCCGGAGAAGCAGGGACTGCTCGAGACGCTCTCAGTCGAAGAGCGCCTGCGCCGCGTGCTGGTGCACGTGCAGCGTCAGATCGGATTGCTTGAGGCGCAGGAAGACATCAAGTCGCAGGTCCAGGAGGAACTGGGCGAGCGGCAGCGCGAGATGTTCCTGCGCGAGCAGCTGAAGGCGATTCAGAAGGAGCTTGGCGACGACGATCAATCGAAGGAGATCACCGAGCTCCGCGAGAAGCTGACCACGCTCGAACTCCCCAAGGAAGCGCGCGCAGAAGCCGAGCGTGAGCTGGGCCGCCTTGAGCGCGCCGGCCGCGAGTCGATGGAAGCGCAGGTGATCCGCACGTATCTCGAGTGGATTGCCGAGCTGCCGTGGAGCAAGCGCTCGGATGATCACCTCGAGCTCGCCCGTGCCGGCGAGATCCTCGAGGAGGATCACTATGGCCTAAAGGACGTGAAGGATCGCGTGCTCGAGTTCCTGGCCGTGCGCCAATTGCGCGCCCAGCAAATCGCGGCCGAGGTCGTCACCTCGGGAGACGGCCAGAAGACGGACGCGAAAGAAGCCAAGGCCCGCGCCATGGCGAAGGGGCCGATTCTACTCTTCAACGGACCGCCGGGTGTCGGCAAAACCAGTATCGCCAAGTCGATCGCCCGCGCGCTCGGCCGCGAGTACGTGCGCGTCGCTCTCGGCGGCGCACGTGACGAAGCGGACATCCGTGGTCATCGCCGCACGTATGTGGGCGCCATGCCCGGTCGCATCATTCAGGGCATGAAGCAGGCAGGCAGCAAGAACCCCGTCTTCCTGCTCGACGAAGTGGACAAGCTGGGCACGTCGTATCAGGGCGATCCCTCCAGCGCACTGCTGGAAGTGCTCGATCCGGCACAAAACGACTCGTTCACCGATCACTACCTTGGCGTCCCGTTCGACCTCAGCGAAGTGTTGTTCATCGCCACGTCGAACTTCATCCAGAACATCCCCGGTCCGCTGCTGGACCGCATGGAAGTGGTGGACTTCAGCGGCTACACCGAGCGCGAGAAGTCGGAGATCGCGAAGACGTATCTCATTCCCCGTCAACTCGAGGAATCGGGACTCGGGCAGCGCGACCTTTCGTTTACCGACGACGCGGTCATGAAGGTGATCAGCGAGTACACGCGTGAAAGCGGCGTACGGCAGCTGGAGCGGCAGCTCGGGGCCGTGGCGCGCAAGGTCGCACGTCGCGTCGCCATGGGCGATACGGCCACGATCGACGACAAGGTGATCAGTAGCGACGAAGTGCGTGAACTGCTGGGACGCCCGAAGGTGCATCCGGAGCGGGTGGCCGAGCACGATGAGGTCGGTATCACCACGGGCATGTATTACACGCCGATGGGCGGCGACATCATGTTCGTGGAAGCGAGCATTCGCCGAGGCGCGTCGGCGCCGGTCAAGAGCGACGACAGCGCTGAGGTGGTGCGCGTGGGCCCGATCTCACTGATCCTCACCGGTCAGCTGGGCGACGTGATGAAGGAGAGTGCCCGGGCGGCGCTCACCTACGCCACGAACAACGCCGCGCTGCTGGGCATCCCGGCCAATCGGGTGGCGTCGGCCAGTGAGGCGCACATTCACGTGCCGGCTGGCGCGATTCCGAAGGATGGCCCCAGTGCCGGCATCGCGATCGCGCTGGCACTCGTGAGCGAGATGTCGAACCGCAAGGTGCGGCGCGACGTGTCCATGACGGGCGAGATCACGCTGCGCGGCCGCGTGTTGCCCATCGGTGGCATCAAGGAGAAGGTGCTTGGCGCCCACCGGGCCGGCATCAAGGAAGTGATCATCCCGAAGGCCAACGAAGCGGACCTCGAGGACGTGCCGGACGAGGTGCGCGAACAGCTGATCTTCCACCCGGTGGAGACCATGCGCGAAGTGCTGGCGATCGCCCTGGTGGATCAGGGACGGCCGGCCCCGGTCGAGGTGGAAGAGCTGATTGGGGTTTGAAAGCGAAGTAAGGGGTAGGGGGTAGGGAGTCGGGGGTGGCGGGCTTTCAGAGGCCTGTCGCCCCCGAAGTACGTCAAATGACTTATTCCGCTGGCCCGCCGACGGGCGCAACTTGACGCCATGACTATGCCCCAATCGTCCACGCGCGGTATCGTCCGTCTGGCCACCGAGGCGGACCACGAGGCGATCCATGCGCTGAACTACCGGACCTTCGTCGAAGAAATTCCGCAGCACGCGCCGAATGCCTCGCGGCGCCACGTGGATCGTTTTCACGACGAAAATGTGTATGCGGTCTATGAAGTGAACGGCCGTATCGTCGGCATGGTCAGCGGACGCACGCAGCGTCCCTTCTCGCTCGACCAGAAGCTGGGCAGTGTCGACGACTATCTCCCGGCCGGCCGGACGCCGGTCGAAATCCGGCTGCTGGCGGTCGAGCCCGCATTTCGCGCCAGCCGCGTCTTCGCGCAACTCGTTGGCTACATCACGCGGCACCTCATGGCGCAGGGCTTTGACCTTGGCATCATGTCGGGCACGACGCGCCAGCTCCGCCTGTACCGGCACCTCGGATTCCACGCCTTCGGTCCGCTCATCGGCACCGAGCAGGCGTCGTATCAGCCGATGTATATCACGGCCGAGGAAGTGCTGGCGTGGCCGGACGCCATGAACGATGGCGCGGAGGCGCTCAGCAGCGGCGCCAACTTTTTGCCGGGTCCGGTCGGCATCAGCGATGCCGTCCAGCAGGCGATGCAGCGCAGCGCGACGTCGCATCGGGCCGACCTCTTTCACGCCCGGTATCGCGACGCGCAGCAGCGGCTGTGTGCATTGGCCAACGCGCGGCACGCCACGATGCTGCTGGGCTCGGGCACGTTGGCCAACGATGTGGTGGCAGCGCAGATCTCGCTGCTCGACACGCCGGGCGTGATCGTGAGCAATGGCGAGTTCGGCGAACGGCTCATCGATCATGCCACGCGCATGGACATTCCGCATACGGTGGTGCGCGCGCCATGGGGTGACGCGCTCGACTGTGTGGCTGTCGCGCACGAGATGCACCGGTCGGGGGCAGGCTGGCTCTGGGCTGTGCACGGCGAGACGTCCACCGGTGTGATGAACGACCTCGAGGCACTCGCCGCGATCGCGCGGTCGCACGGCGCGAAGCTCGCCCTCGACGTGATCAGCAGCCTCGGCACCGTGCCACTCTCGCTGCGTGACGTGTGGATGGCGAGTGCGGTCAGCGGCAAGGCCCTCGCCGCATTCCCCGGCGTTGCGATCGTGTTCCACGATGGAACCGCGTGCACGCCCAGTACGCGTATCCCGCGGTACCTCGACCTCGGCTTCGCCGTGGCGCAACAGGGCGTGCCGTTCACGCAGTCCTCGAACCTGCTCGATGCCCTCGGCACGTCGCTGACCCAGATGGACTGGCCAGCGCGCTTCCGGCGCGTCGCGCTTGATGGCACCTGGCTTCGCCGGGCGATCGAGTCGCGCGGATGGCGTGTGCTGGCCGACGCCCGACACGCCTCACCCGCGGTGCACACGCTGATCCCACCCGCCGGCGTCAGCGCACGGGCACTCGGCGAGCGACTCCGCGACGCCGGATGGCTGATCAGCTTCGAGAGCGGCTATCTGTGCGAACGGAACTGGCTGCAGGTGTGTCTCATGGGGCACTACACACCCGAGGCCCTGCGCGCCTTTCCGGCGGCGCTGGATCGGTGTGCCGATGGGGCGGAGAAGCGGCCACCGCAGGCGACACCGATGGCGGAGTTCTCGATCGCGCGGGCAACGACGGATTGAACGGCAACGGCCAACAGCTACGGCGACAGCACCAACAACAGCCAGAACACGGATGACACCGATAGACGGAAACAACACAGATAAGCAAACTGCATTGAAATTGTGATCGCTGTTCGCTTATCCATGGTGTTTTCGTGTAATCCGTGATCTCCGTGTTCTGGCTGTTGCTGTTGCTTTTCCGTGGACCGATACCAACAACAGCCAGAACACGGATGACACCGATAGAC
>CAIUOO010000364.1 GCA_903900795.1 uncultured Gemmatimonadota bacterium
GCCGACCCGTGGGGCACGTCGGTGCGCGTGTGTGCGTAACGCGCTACGCGCAGCCGTCCGCCTACGACTCCGCTCGCTCCGCCGCGAACAGATCGATTTGCGGCGGCTGCGTTGGCAGCCCGAGTTGCACCACGGCGTCGACCGTCCACCCATCGCGGGCCGATGGATCGAGGCGATGCACGGGAACGGCGAAGTCGGCGATAAGATCGTCAATGATGGCGTCGATCTCCTGCTGAAAGCCCACACTGACCGCGCGCTTACCATCGAAGGTGGGCGCGCCGAGTACGGGCACTTTGAACAGCGCGTGATAACCGTGCACCCAGTCGCGCACGAGCGCGTCGAGCTCCGGCCGCCGACCTAGCCGCGCCACCAGATACGCGTAGTTGTCGAGCACCGAGCGGTCGCAGATCACCACCTCGTAGTCGGCCGATGCCTCGATCTCCTCGGCGATCTGTGTGTGCAGAATCCACCGCTGCGCATCGAGCGTGGTGCCTTCATTGATCGGCAATGGACAGCGTCGCGCCACCTCCTTCACGATGTCGACGCCCAGGTCGAGTCGCTTGAGCTGGGCGGCGAGGTCGAAGCACAAGGTAGTCTTGCCGACGCCGTGCGTGCCGACGAAGGCGACCTTCAGTCGGTGACGCCCGAATGCGTCGAGTGGCAGGAGTTCAGAAACAGCGGACATGTGGCGGAAGATAGCGGCATGACGACGGCCTCAGGCGACCAGCTGTGCACCGTCCGCTTTCGCGAGCACACGGTCGAAGGTCGCGACTGTGCACTGATTCGCGCGATAATCGGCCAGAATGAGCTGATCCATCAGTCCCGGCGCGGAGCGCGACACCGTGCCGGTGGTCGCGTCGCGAAAGACGCGCCGCGCGACGCCCGTGCACTGGATGCGTGGATCGTCCAGCAGCGCAGCGATCGCGCGAGTGGCCTCGGCGTGCGGCACGGCGTAATGATGGCGCAAACCGAAGTACGACTCGCTCACCACGAGATCCGAAATGCAGACCGTGTCGCGCGATGCCGCTAACATGACGCGGGCGGCATCGGCCTGTGTGGCCGGTGCGCCGGTCAGGAGCCGGAGCACGACGGAGGTGTCGAGTCCGATGCTCATCGTGGCGAGTCGGATGCGCGCGCACGCGCGATGCTGCGGTTCACGGCGCTCATGGAATGGTCATCAACGGCCGCGGCGTAGGTCCCGAGTGACCCGAACCACGCCGGCTGCCACGCCACGGTATTGTCGGCGTCGGCGTCGGCGGGCGAAGGCGGCGAGTCGAGCACGTGGCGGACGCCCTCGGCCACCAGCTCCCGAACCGTTCGGCCGCGTCGAGCCGCCTCGACCTTGAGGCGGCGGTACAGGGCGTCGTCGAACTCTATCGTGGCTTTCATCATGGCAATATACCCAGCTAACCAGTAAACCATCACCCGCAGCGGACGCCTCGTCGGGTAGCGTATGGTCATTCGGTAAGGACGGGGTCATCAAATCCATGCGGTCATGGTGGATCCACCGCCGCGCTGTTGTCGCATATTCCAGATCGCCGCCGGTCCGAACCCGTCCTCCATTTCCGGAGTTGCAGGATGATCGCTCGTTTCATGTTCCGTGTTGCCGCTCTCACCACCGTCCTCGCACCGGTGCTCGCCCCGTCGCTGGCCGGAGCTCAGGATCGCTCCCAGTCGCGCTCCATGGTGTCGTCCAAGCAGGGCGTCGTCGCCAGCGAGAGCGTACTGGCCTCGCAGGTTGGCGCCTCCATTCTCGAGCGCGGCGGTAATGCGATCGACGCGGCGGTGGCCATGAACGCCATGATGGGACTCGTCGCGCCGATGAATGACGGCATTGGCGGTGATCTGTTCGCGATCATCTACGAAGCCAAGTCTGGCAAGCTGTACGGACTGAACGCGTCGGGATGGGCGCCCAAGGGGCTGACCGTCGAGCATCTGCGGGCCAAGGGACGCACGTCCATGCCGGGGCGCGGAATCGATGCCGCCACCGTGCCGGGCGCGGTGAACGGCTGGGAGAAGTTGCTCACCCGGTTCGGGAAGCAGCGCTTCGCCGACGTGCTGGCGCCGTCGATCGCGTACGCCGAGGCTGGCTTTCCGGTGGGCGAAGTGGTGAGCGTGTACTGGAAGGACAGCGAGAAAGTGCTGCGTGAAGATGCCGCGACCACGAAGACGTTTTTGCCCGGTGGCCGTCTTCCACAGGTCGGCGAGCTGTTCCGAAATCCTGAGCTGGCGAAGAGCTATCGTGAAATCGCCGCCGGTGGTGCCGCCGCTTTCTACAAGGGCCCCGTAGCGGCCAAGCTGTTGGCCAGCAGCAAGACGCACGGCGGTACGATGACGGCCGCGGACCTCGCTGAGTTCGACAGCGAATGGGTCGAACCCATCTCGACCACGTATCGCGGCTGGACGGTGTACGAGCTGCCGCCGAACGGACAGGGCATCGCCGCGCTCGAGATGCTCAACATCATGGAGACGTTTCCGCTGGCCGCGATGGGCCACAACTCGGTGCCGGCGCTGCATCACATGATCGAAGCGAAGAAACTGGCGTACGCCGATATGCAGCGGTACGACAGCGATCCGCGCTTCGTGAAGATTCCGGTGGATGCGATGCGCTCGAAGGCCTATGCGGCCGAACGCGCGAAGCTGGTCAATGCGTCGAATGCCACCTGTAGCCCTGATGCTGGTACGCCGAGCGGGACCGATAACGGCACGACGTACCTGAGTGCGGTGGACACGGAGGGGAACATGATCTCCCTCATTCAGAGTAATTATTCGTCGGTCGGTTTTGGCGCCGGTATCGCGGTGGCCGATGCCGGGTTCGTGTGGCACAACCGAGGCGCCGGCTTCTCCTTCGATCCTGCCAGCGCGAACGTGCTCGCCGGACGGAAGCGTCCGCTGCACACCATCATTCCAGCGTTCATGGAAAAGGGCGATACGCGTGTCGCCTTCGGCATCATGGGTGGCTGGAATCAGGCGCAGGCCCACGCGCAGTTCGTGTCGAACATCGCCGACTTCGGTATGAACATTCAGGGGGCGCTCGACGCCCCGCGCTTCTCCAAGGAGACGTTCCCCGGCTGTGATGTGAATTTCGAGTCGCGCATTCCCGATGGCGTGCTCAAGGCACTTGCCGCCATGGGTCATGAGATCGTGATGCGCGGCGACTACTCGAGCACCCGCATGGGCGCCGGTCAGGCGGTGATGCGCAACTACACCACGGGGATCAACGCCGGCGCGTCGGACCCGCGCAAGGATGGGTCGGCGGTCTCGGAACTGTTGCCGATCCGGAAGTAAACGCGCAACATCGCTGCGCCGCGCGTGCCCTTCGTGGTTGTGCCGTGGGTTACTCGACCTGTCATGGGCCGCTACCCTTGAGCATGTCCAACTTCAGTTTCGAAACGCCGCCACGGGTGATCTGCGCCGACGGCGAGAGTGAACGGCTGGGTGATCTGCTGCGCGAGTTCAGTGTCAGCCGCCCCCTCGTGGTCACCGATCACGGCATCGTGGAGGCGGGGCTGCTCGAGCCGATGCTCGCGCGGCTGCACGCGCTGGGTCTTGATGTCACGGTCTTCTCCGATGTCTTGGCCGATCCGCCGGCGTCGTGCGTGGAGGCCGCGGTGGCGGTGGCGCTGGCAACACGCGCCGACGGCGTGATCGGATTCGGCGGCGGCAGTTCGCTCGATGTCGCCAAGCTCGTGGCCCTGCTGTCGCGTTCCGGTGAGACCCTCGATGCGGTGTACGGCGTCGGCCTCGCAACCGGCCCACGCTGGCCGCTGATTCAGGTGCCGACGACGGCGGGCACCGGCTCCGAAGTGACGCCGATCGCGATCGTGACCACGCCAAGCGGGGAAAAACAGGGCGTGGTGTCGCGGCGGTTGTA
>CAIUOO010000365.1 GCA_903900795.1 uncultured Gemmatimonadota bacterium
ATCGATGCGCGACAGCCGATCCAACCCCGAGTCAGCAGCCCGGTTCAGGAACTGCCACGCCCAGATGCCGAGAGCCAGCGCCCCGACGAGACTGCCGATGGCGATCATGCGGGACATACCCGCGCTTCGCGGTGCTTCCGGTGCCACTTACGAACCCCGCTTCGGTGCGGCGATCGGCATCGTCGTCAAGAAGCGTGGCGCACGGCGCGCCTTGGTTGCCTGTTCGAAGGCATACGCGAGTCCGATGAGCCGTCCTTCGCTCCACGCCCGACCGATGAACGACAGCCCAAGGGGCAGCGCGTCGGCAAACCCCATCGGCACCGTGATGCTGGGATACCCGGCCACTGCGGCCACGCTCGAGTTGCCGCCGCTGTAGCGATCGCCATTGATCAAGTCGGTCGGCCACGATGGTCCGTTGGACGGCGCCACAATCGCGTCGAGCGAATGCTGCGCCATGATCGCATCGATGCCTTCGTCACGCGACAGTCGTCGGCACGTGGCCACCGCGTCGCGATACTTCGCGTCGTCGAGCGAACCCATGCGCTGCGCGCGCTCCATCTGCTCCTGTCCAAAGTACGGCATCTCCGCACCCGCATTCGCGCGATTGAACGCGATCACGTCGTCCATGCTGCGCACCGACACCGTGCTGCCGCGCTCGGCGAGATACGCATTCACACCGGCCTTGAACTCGTACAGCAGCACGTCGAGTTCCGCCTCGTCGTACTTGCCGACCGTCGGCACGTTGGCCGGGTCCACGATCACCGCGCCCGCGGTGCGCAGCGAGTCGATCGCGCGCTCGAACGCGGCATCGGTCATCGGATGAAAGCCCGCCATGTTGCGCGCCACACCGATGCGCGCCCCCTGCAGCGACTTCGCGTTCAGCAACGTGGTGTAGTCGGCGGCACTCTTGCCCGCGCTATCGGCGGTGGCCCCGTCGCGCGAGTCCACCCCCGTGAGCGCGCCCAGCAGCGCCGCCGCATCAGACACCGAGCGCGCCATCGGCCCCGCCGTATCCTGCGACGACGAAATGGGAATGATCCCGCTGCGGCTCCACAACCCAACCGTGGGCTTGATCCCCACCAGTCCGCAAATCGACGACGGACAGATGATCGAGCCGTCGGTTTCCGTCCCGATGCCCACCGCCGCCAGGTTGGCCGAAATCGCCGTGCCGGTGCCCGAGCTCGAGCCGCACGGATTACGATCGATCACGAACGGATGCCGCGTTTGTCCACCGCGTCCGCTCCAGCCACTCGTAGACCGCGTGGAGCGGAAATTTGCCCACTCGCTGAGATTCGTCTTGCCCAGCAGGACCGCGCCGGCCTCGCGCAAACGCTGCACAATGAACGCATCGCGCGGGGCCGGCTTCCCCACCAGCGCCAGCGAACCGGCAGTGGTCTGCATCCGATCGGCGCTGTCGATGTTGTCCTTGATCAGCACCGGAATGCCATGCAGCGGACCACGCACCTTCCCCGCACGACGTTCGGCATCACGTTCCGCCGCGATCGTGAGCGCGTCGGGATTCGTCTCGATCACCGAATTGAGCGTCGGGCCACTGCGATCCACCGCCGCGATACGCGCGAGATACGCCGCCGTGAGCGTTCGCGAGGTGAGCGTACCCTTCGTCATCCGCGACTGCAACTCCGCGACACTCAGCTCGGAGTAGGGGAAGGCGTCGGGCTGCACACCGTCGGGCCCAGCAACGGCCGCCTGCGCCGTATGCATCGGCACGAGGGTCGTCATCGTCCCGATGGTCGCCGCCGCTGCGGCCGTGGCCAGGGTCGACGCGACAAATTCGCGCCGATCGATCCGCTTCGTCATGCCTGTTCCTCTAAACGGCGCCAAGGGCGCGTTCGAAATCGTTCAACAGATCGCGCACGTCCTCGAGCCCGATGCTCAGTCGCACGAAACCTTCCGACACCGCGTCACCGCCCCAGCGGGCGCGCCGTTCGGCGCTGGTATGAACCCCGCCGAAGCTCGTCGCCTCGTACACCAGCGTGGACGCGGCGAAGAAGCGCGTCACCGCTGCCGCGTCGTTTAGCGCGAAACTGATCACGCCGCCGAATCGCTTCATCTGTTTCGAGGCGATCGCGTACGACGGATCGTTCGGCAACCCGGGGTAGCGCACACCATGCACTTTCGGATGCGCCGCCAACATCTGCGCGACCTGTATCGCGGTGTCACACTGCCTCGTGAGCCGCACGTCGAGTGTGGCCAGCGAACGATGCGCCAGCCACGCTTCCATCGGCCCGGCAATCACGCCCATGCGCGTGCGCCACGTACGAATCGTCTCGGCGTGCGCGGCATCACGACAGGCCACGTGTCCGAGTACCAGATCGGCGTGCCCCGTCATCGCTTTGGTGTCCGACACCACCGCGAAGTCGGCACCGAGCGCGAGCGGCTGCTGCAGCAGCGGCGTAGCGGTGGTGTTGTCCACGACCACCAGCGCACCGGCCGCATGCGCCGCCTCGGCGAGCGCCGCGATGTCGCACACATCGAGCGCCGGGTTGGTCGGCGACTCGAGCCACAATACGGCGGCCCCAGTGAGCGCGTCGCGCAAGCCGCTGCCCACCGTCGGCGCCATCACCACATTGATCCCCTGCGCGGCAAACCACGCCCCCGGGAACTGCTGCGTCGCGACCACGCGCGTGGTGTAATAGCTCTCGGCCGGCATCACGAGTGTGCCGCCCGGCGGCACCATCGTGGCCAGCACCGCAGCGGACGCCGCCATCCCGCTCGGGAACAACAGGCACGGCCCGCCCTCGAGCGCCTCGAGCGCCTGCTCGTACGCCACCCACGTGGGATTGGAGAAGCGGCCGTAGGTGAACGGCGAGGTGGCCGGATCACCGGGCGCATGATACGGCGCCGCAAACACCGGTCCAGCCATGTACGGCGTACCGGGGGTGGCGTCCGGCAGGCCGGCCCGCACGACCCGTGTCCCGTCGCGCCACTCGGGGTTGGGCGCGGTACTCACGCGGTCGGTGGGTACGTCGCGTCGTCCAGCGGCTGCGCTTCATCGATCAGCATGACCGGAATGCCGTCCTGCACCGAATATACCAAGCGGCTCTCACGGCACACGAGCACCTCGGGCGGTCCGGCGTAATACTCCAACGATGCCTTGCACTTGGGGCAGACGAGAATCTTCAGCAGCTCGGGAGACAGGCTCATGGCACGGGCTCGCGCTTACGCGCTGGTAGGGCGGAACGGAGCGGGAGCCTCGGCGCTGAACAGCAAACGCGGCCCTCCGATGAGATCCATGCAATATGGAACCGCCGCCCAGACCGCGCCGAGGCATTCCTCGATCGCCGCCGGCTTTCCCGGGAGATTGATGATCAACGAACCGCCACGGGTACCCGCCACCTGACGCGACAGGATCGCCGTAGGGACGGTGCGCACCGACACCGCCCGCATCTGCTCTCCGAACCCCGGCAGCATCCGGTCGCACACCGCCACGGTGGCTTCCGGCGTGACATCGCGCGGCGCGGGACCAGTGCCACCAGTGGTCACGATCAGGGCGCAGTGACGCTCGTCGGCGAGCTCACGGAGCGCCGCCTCGATCAACGGCTGCTCATCGGGCACCAGCCGGTACTCGGCCTCCCACGGCGAGGCGATCCAGCGGGTGAACACCGACGCGATGGCCGGGCCGGACTTGTCTTCGTACACCCCCGCCGTGGCGCGGTCGGAGATGGTGATGATGCCTAACCGGGTCACGGCCGCTGGGGCGAAGGGTGAGATCGCGCAGGAATCCGGAATCGCCTCCGGACTGAGGCAACTTACGACCCGAAACTTGGACTCAGAACCCATCACTCACGTGAGTCTTGCGTGGCGAGTCGAAGTTGGGAGTCCCGAGTTGCCCGCGCACCGGCGCAGGGCCGACCGGACTCACGACCCGAAACTTGAACTCAATACCCATCACTCACGTGAGTCTTGCG
>CAIUOO010000366.1 GCA_903900795.1 uncultured Gemmatimonadota bacterium
CGTCGAGATACTTCTCCGGTCCGTCACCGCCGCGCGCCACGCACTCCCGCACGATGCGGAACGTGGACACCATGCCGTAGTGAAAATACGCCGACATCCGGCTCACGCCGTCGATCGCCGCATCGTTGCGCTTGGCCGCATAGCGATCGAGTCGACCCGTGCTGACGAACGCACGCCACCGCGCATAGCCGGCCACCGTGCCACCTGCGGTGTGCGGTACCGGTGCCACGCCGTGGTCGACCTCGCAGAGTGCCACCAGCGCCGGGATGTCGGCGTCGGCGAGTCGCAATGGTTCGAACGGGAGGTGGTCCGGCACGAACGGCGGTGTGGACGGGACGACGTCGGTCCATTCGGCCTGAACGCGCGCTGCGCGAAGCCCGGCGGTGGCATCGCGAAACGCGAACGCCCGTGTGTGCACCTGTCCGACCAACGGCATGGGGACCACGCACGCCGTGTCCACGCTCCAGACCGCGCAGGAGACGGCCTCGGCCAACGAATCGGTCAACCAGTCGAGCGGCGCCACCGGCAGCGTCTCGGTCACCACGAGCGCCGCGCGTGCGGCCAGCGTACGCAGGGCCGGCCCGCGATGCCCCGGCCGTTCAAGGTGGAAGGCGTAGCCCACGCCCCGCACGGCGCACTCCGCCTCGACGTCCCGTGCGCCTTCGAGAATGAAGGTGTGGTGCCGGTCCGACGCGTACGGGTACTGCTCGGACAACGCGTGATACACGAACACCGGCAACCCGAGGCGCTGGCCGGCGGTCAGTGCCACGTCCAGCGCCGGATTCTCATGCGCCCGCACCGCCGTGCGCATCCAGTAGATAACGAACGCGCCGTGTGTCGCGGAGACGTCGGCGCCCGAGTGGTCGGTGATCCGCTCGGCAAGATGGTCGGGAAACGCGTCGGGTTTGAGCACGCTGATCAACGCGCGCCGACGCGATCTCGTGCCACCGCGTGAACGAACGTGTCCAGAATGACCGACGCCCGTTGGGAACGGACAGCCGATGGGTCAGATTTCCCCGTGATGTGTGAATGCGGCCCAGCGCATCGTTCGCCTGCCCACTCGTTCTATCAGGAGTCCCCTTTGCGCACGTATATGGCCGACGCGTTCCGGCTGGCGCTCGTTGTTTTCGCGGTAACCGGCTGCGCGGCGTCTGACGCCACGCAGGTCGCAGATCGTGCCAAAGTGACCATCACCATCGAAAGCTGGCGCAACGACGATCTCTCCGTCTGGCGGGACAAGATTATTCCCGCCTTCGAATCCAAGCATCCGAATATTCACGTCGTTTTCGCGCCGACCGCGCCCGCCGCGTACGACGCTGGACTGAGCGCCAAGCTCGCGAGTGGTACCGCCGGGGACTTGATCACCTGCCGCCCGTTTGATACGTCGCTTGCCCTGTTTTCCAAGGCACAACTGGTCGGACTGAATAACCTGCCCGGGTTGTCCAATTTCGGCGACGTGGCCAGAAGCGCCTGGATCACTGACGACGGCAAAACTGTCTACTGCGTGCCGATGGCGTCAGTGATTCACGGCTTTTTCTACAACAAAGACGTGTTTGACAAGTACGGCATCACGGAACCGGACACCCGTGAGCAGTTCACGGCGGCGCTCCGCACGCTGAAA